>JAAKFC010000064.1 GCA_011065225.1 Chlamydiota bacterium | reverse complement strand
ATTCCGCTGCCAATAAAAGCCATCTTTTCCCCTATAAGACGTTCTTCGAACTCCACAAACTCAACTTGAGTTTGCTCCGTCCTCCAGAACGTTCTTCTAGGAAAAAATCTTGACTTTTGGCAGAGAAAGCAATTCACATACACCCTCTAACGCTAGAGAGAAATAGGGGTAGCAACTTGGGTGTGTATAAAACAAAGTTTTCTAGTATGATGTAGATATGAGACGGATCTACATCATACCTAATATTATCACAGCTTTCAGCCTCGCTTCCGGATTATTCGTCATTTTCAAGGTCAACATGATCGAGCCGGGTATGGGAACGTATAAATCTCTCCTGACTTCTTCTTTCTTATTGCTTTTTGCTGCTTTTGCTGACTGGGTGGATGGAGCGATTGCCCGGGTGATGCATGCAGAGAGTGAGTTTGGCTTTTTATTTGATTCTCTATCTGATGCTGTTACTTTTGGAGTCGCCCCCTCCGTTTTGATGCTCAAGAGTTTGTCCCTTGAACAGGGAACACTCCTTTCATTTTTGGCCATGATCGGAGCGATGGTCTTTTCGATTTGTGGGATCTTGCGTCTTGTTCGGTTCAATGTGACGATGGCAGCAATTAAGAAATTGCCCAAACATCGGGCCAAAAAATTCCGCCATTTTATCGGACTTCCCATCCCTGCCGCCGCTCTTGCTGTTGTAGGGACCAATTTGCTCTTTGCCTATCCCCTCTTTGAAGAGTGGGCTGGTCTTAATAAAATGATGCAGACCATCATCATGACTGCCGTCACACTTGTCTTGGGCTATTTTATGGTCAGTCGCTTCAAATTTCCCAGTGCCAAGGCCCTGCATTTTCGGGTCCCCTCATTTCAGCTCGTCTTCATCACGGTTATTTTGGCTTTTTTCTTCCTCTACGGAATTCTCTACTATTTCCCAATCACGCTAGCGGCAGTTACCTGGCTCTATATTTTGATTGGATGGTGCATTGTCATCATACGGTTGATTGCAGGGAAAAAATCAAAGACTTTAGCTGATTTTGAGCCTTATCATGATGATTGAATATGCTCTTATAACGATCCTTGGTACTCTCGCCGTTTTCTTTGCATGGAAAATGGGATATTGGAAATTGCGGTGTCGTCTTCTTGAAGAAAACCTTAACTTTGCCAAGAAGACGCATGAAGAGCTCAAAGAAGCCTTCAAAGCTCTTTCCCATGATGCTCTAGAAAAAAACAACCAGACTTTTCTTGATCTTGCGAAAACGAGTTTAGAAAAATTCCAAGAAAGAGCGAAAGGAGACCTCGAAAAGCGGCAGCAATCCATTGATCAGCTCGTAAAGCCCGTTAAGGAAACTCTTGGAAAGCTCGACGAAGGACTCCAAAAGCTCGAAAAAGAGCGGAAAGGAGACCATGCCTCACTCAAGATGCAAGTGCAGTCTCTCATGGAAGCGAAAAAAGAGCTGAGCCAGGAAACTGCGAATTTGGTCAAAGCACTGCGTACACCAATTGCAAGGGGACGCTGGGGAGAGATTCAGCTGCGGCGGGTAGTGGAAATGGCCGGCATGCTCAACCATTGTGATTTTTATGAGCAAGAAGTAGGGGAGGGGGGGATCCGCCCCGATCTAATTATCAAATTGCCAGGCGGTCGGCAAGTGATCATTGATGCTAAAGTTCCTCTTGAATCCTACTTAGATTCCATCCAAACCGATAATGAGGCGATTCGGGAAGCCAAACTCAAAAATCATGCCCGATTGATTCGCACGCATGTCTCTGCGCTTTCGAAAAAATCCTATCATCAGCATTTTTCTCCCACACCCGAGTTTGTGGTTCTCTTTCTTCCTGCAGAGGCATTTTTCAGTGCGGCATTGCAATACGATCCTGCACTGATTGAAGTAGGTGTCGACCAAGGAGTGATCATTGCCACTCCCACCACGCTCATTGCTCTTTTGCGTGCGGTGGCCTATGGCTGGAAGCAAGAAAGTCTTTCTCGCCATGCAGAAGAGGTGAGCCAACTCGGCCATGAGCTCTATAAACGGATCGTCGATATGTCCGACCATTTTTCTAAGATGGGTCGTTCTCTTTCTTCGGCAGTCGAGGCCTATAACAAAGGAATTGGCTCGCTCGAATCGCGCGTGCTCGTCTCTGCGCGCAAGTTCAAAGATCTTGGTGCAGCGGCCTCGAAACTCGAGCTTGATGCGGTAGATGTTGTGGAAAAAGTGCCTCGTCAGCTTGAATCCGCGACTACTCCTGTTGAAACACAGAATTCTTAAATTTTATAATCCAATCATCAGAAATCCCTGCAGATTTTCGGTTCTCCTCTTGGAAATGGGTTCCCATGGCACGATTAGGAGGAAGACTTGCAGGCAAAGCTTTTTGCCAAGCAGACCACTCACTCTCAGAAGGATTTTTCATTTTTTTAAGCCAGCTCCACCCAAAAGCGACATGGGCAATTTCATCCTTAAGAATTTGCTGCATGAGTTTTGCACAAAAAGTGTCTCCATGCTCCATAAAAGCTTTTCCGTAGGCAGGAGCAAAATCGAGATTGGCCATCTCAAAAGTGAGGCTCATCACACTTAAGTATTCTTCAGGCTTTTTCAAATAGGGGGTATAGGCCCAAAAATGCTTATAGAGGGGCAAATCTTCAAAGGCAATGCCTAGGCGCTCCATTTGCTGCATATAAAGGCGGACATGGCCTTGTTCTTCTCGAAGGGTATTTGCCACACCGCGCCGAAAGTGTTTAGGGGCATCCGGAAATGCGAGAAGGGCGTAGGCCATGATCTCTACTGCAAGCAGCTCATGTCCTGCAAAGCGGTGCATGCAAATCGCCCGCTTGTCGGGATCGGAAAATTCATGGAATTTTGGGAGTTTATTTTTTCGAGTATGTTTTTGAAAATCCATTCCAGGAGGCCTTGTAGGCTTATCCCAAAAATAAGGAGAGCCTGGTGCATTATCAGAGAATACATCAGGCTCAAAAAGCTTTTCCTCGATGGTGTCAGCGCTTAAAATGCGCGTTGCCCATTCATTCAATTCCATTATTCTATTTCGTGAATGAAATAAGCGGGGAAGGCAAAACTGTTATTTTCACGAGGTGAGCCAATCAACGTCACTTGCTTGCCCACATAATCTTGCAAATCAATTTTTGTACTGTAGATATAAGCTGCAGGGAGGTTTTTATTTTTGAGGATGAAGTCTCCTGGCTTATTCCTGACAGGTGATGTAAATACCTCCAAAACTCCAGATACAGAGGTTGCAACGAGCTTTTGCTCTTCATAGAATTCTTCGATGTTTTTTTGGTCGTGAGATTGTGTCCAACTTGCATAGAGTCCCTCTTCAATTGAACTCCATGTTTGCGTTTGCAAAGTAAGAGAAAGAGCGGCATTTGGCTCTTGTATCGGGGCATACTGATTGGCAAGGGCGGCCTTTTCTTCGAGGTAAGCAATCCGTTTTTGCAAATATTGCTCTTGAGCATCCGTTAGAGCTTCTTTAGCATTTTCCGCTTTTTTTGGAAAATCTGTGTAATCGTGAATTATAGTTAAAAAGCCCTGTTTTATCTTTTCAAAATCGATTTCTTCAAAGACTTTTTCCATCTCACTTTTTGCAAATAGAGTGGCTGCTTCTGAAAGTTGTTCGGCCGTTTCTTTTCGCTCAGCAATTTTTCCCTTGAGTTCTGGTCCCCCGGCATATTCGATAAACTCTTTCGCCACATAGAAACGAGTATTTGTTGGAGGAGCAATCTCCAGCCATTTGCGGTTTTTAGAACTAATCTGGCCATTGATTCGATCACCCGAGTTGAGATGGCCAACGACGGGAGCTTCGAGATCAGGCTCAAGTCTAACATTGACACGGTTCCCTTCGACTACTCCGTCAAGGATAAAACTCCGAAAAATATAGGCTTTGATTACTTCTGGGGGTTCGACGCAGTAGTATTCGCCTTCTTGATCGACAATGGAAAGCATTTCATTTTTACCAACCTCACGGACGATAAATGCATCTAGATCAGGCTGCAAGCGCATTCGGACTTTGTCCCCAGAGACTTTTCCTGTGAAAGGAGAAAAAGCAGCTTTTACAGTAGGGGATTTGCGCTGCACTTTCTTTTCAGGTTGTGTGCTGAGCTGGATTTCTTTTGGTGTTAGGGGATCATCTGCAAATCCGCAGGTAAATAGAAGAAGTGAACTCGCCAAAACGAAAAATTTTGCCATTGCTAATAGCCCTCCGAAGCAAAATGGTGGTCAGAATGTTTATTCTAGAAATTCGGGTTTTAAAAAACCATCATTTTTTGCAATAGAGCAGACTTTTAAGAGACTGTTGCCGAATTAAAATGACGGAGATCATGAAGGGATTTTCGATGAGATCGATGTGAAAGATCGCGAAAATCACCATGAGATCCGTTGTTTTAATTCGGCAACAGTCTCTAAGAATTCAACACGGCGCGGATATGTTCACAATTGGGCTGGCCACATGTACAACCGACAGGCTTGCCGAGAAATACATTATAGTGTTCTTCAGCATTGAGAGGATTGGTGATAATATAGAGGTTTTCTCCCTTTTGTTCGATGTCCCATTCGCGAAAACGAAGATCATCTTCAGAAATTTCTTCTTCTTCTTCTTCATCATGATGATCATGAGTAGACTCTTGCATCGCTTTCATGACTTGGCAATGTATGCAGTTGCAATGGGGTTCAGGTTTGGGAAAATTATCAATATTGTCAAATCCCACTACTTTGGAAAAAGAAGCGATTTTTTCAATCACTTCTTTGGGTAGATCGGGACTATCAGAAGCTTCAGGATTGTGCTGCAAAAGATTTCCCATATTGGCATCGAGACCAAAACGCAAAGGAAGACTCAGAATCGCGGAAGAATCTTCCATCATTCCAGGAGGGATAATGGATCCCAGAGGAGGTCCTTTTGGACCAGCAGAAATACAATCTTGCTCGAGAAATTTTTCATGAGCAGCAAATGTTGCCTCGAGTATCTGTTTATCAAGACCTGGAATTTCAATCGTTGACCCATTGACGAGGCCAATGAGCAAAACAGCCGAACCATTTTGTTGCTGTAAATGGAGGGAAACGACATTTTTCCATGATGTTGAAATATATGGGGGAATACTTAAAATTTTTTGATTGATCTTCATGTATTTGCCACGTGGTAAGAACTATATTTACTGATTATAACTCGATTTCAAAGATTTGTCAATAGGTTTAGCAGTCGACTAGTTCTTTTGCTGAAAATATTTCTCAACCCATTGCTAATCAAAAGAGTAAAAAAAAGATTGTCTCAGTGCAAGTAAGGGGTTATGCTCCGCTTTGAACCCAGCCCTAAAGGACAGGGTGTAATTTGGAAGGGGCTTCGTACTCCTCCCAAATGCGGTTTGAACTATTCGGCCCTAAAAGACCAGGTTTCCTTTACCTGGATATAAGAATATTTGAGGAGAATTGCCTGTGCCAAAAACCACCTATGTCATCGATACCAACGTCTTTCTACATGATCCCAATGCCATTCAGACACTCAAAGATAGTGAAATAGTCATCTTATTGCCCGTCCTCGAAGAGCTTGATGATCTCAAGCGCAATACGGATGATCGAGGGAAAAATGCTCGTAATCTCATAAGGTTTGTTGATTCGCTCAAGGCGCAAGGCAATCTGAGGGAAGGTGTGACTTCGGAAAATGGAAATACCATTCGCATCCACGCTTCAGTGCAGCCTATGGAAAGGGGAGAATTTCCTCTTCCCATGGAAAGAACGAATCACAAACTTCTCATGGCTTTTCAGATTGCTCAGAAAAATCCTAATGTTGTGTTTCTTTCCAAAGATCTCGTGATGAGAATTAAAGCCGAAGCGATTGGCCTGAAATCAAAAAATTATAAAAACCTCAAATTTTCCTATGAAGGGCTTTATCGTGGTTATCGCAAACTCGATGTAGAAAAGAGTCAGATCGATCTATTTTTCAAAGATGGTCATATGAAAATTGATGAGAGCGATTTTCGTCCCAATGAATTTTGCCTGATGTCTTCTCCGGAAAAATCTTCTGCAGTGGGACGTTTCAACGCAGAAAAAAAGAGACTCGAGCCGCTTCTCAAAGTGAGTCAAGACATCTGGGGCATTCTTCCCATGAATTTGGAACAAAAATGTGCTCTCGATCTGCTTCTTCGTGATGATATCAAACTCGTCACCCTCGTTGGACCTGCAGGAACTGGAAAAACCCTTCTCACCATTGCGGCTGCTATGCGCAAAGTTTTTGACGAAGGACTTTATTCCCGCATTCTAGTCAGCCGTCCCATTGTTCCTCTCGGTAAAGATATCGGATATTTGCCTGGAACAAAAGAAGAAAAACTCGCCCATTGGATGCAACCCATCTTTGATAATATTGAATTTCTCTGCTCTTCAGGTTTATCAGGAGAGGGGAATGGCGAAACCCAAGAATACATCATGGAAAGTGGAAAAATTGAAATGGAAGCAGTGACCTACATTCGCGGTCGATCTCTTCCCAAAATGTTCATCATTGTCGATGAGGCCCAAAACCTCACCCCCCATGAAGTAAAAACAATCATTTCTCGTGCGGGGCAGGGGACTAAAGTAGTTTTAACGGGAGATCCCACTCAGATCGATAATCCCTACCTCGACAAAGATTCCAATGCCCTTATTTACACAGTGGGAAAATTTGCCGATTATTCCATTTTTGGACACATGTTTCTCGAAAAGACCGAACGATCTGAGCTTGCTGCAATCGCTGCTAAAATTATGTAATGCGACCTTGCGTTATGTTTTGGGACAATCCATATCTTCACTGCGGATTGTCCGGAATTTTTTCAAATATACAAATTCCAGTTCAAGAATTGGTTTTTGAGGGCGTCGGCTATTCCTCAATTTTTTCATCTACTCCTCGCTCCGTGTCTATGAACACTGCAGCTCGTCGCACACAAAAAACTTGAGGGCCTCCTGATCAAAATTCCAATTCTTGAACTGGAATGTGTATAGCTAAAAAATCAGCGGCTCGCAATTCTTCTTCGTGTTCGATTACATAGGAGGGGAAACTGTTATCGATCGGTATAGTAGGCACACTATTTATCATATTATCAATACTTTCATCCGTGATTTCTTCATCCGTTCCCTCTACAACGCTCTGCATTTTTTTTCGGACTCTTTCTCTGCCTCCCATCCAAGTAAAATGCCATCCCGCATTCTTAAATTTCCAAAATTTCCCTCTTTTATCTCGAATATATTGAGGGTTTTTTCCCTTTAAATGGGCAAATGTTGTTGCGACAGTTCCATCCCATAAAGGAACTATGGGATCTAATCGATTGAGATGATACCGATACATTATTATTTCAAAAGTGACTCCAAGGGCACTTCTTCTTTCCATTTCTGCTCTTATATGTCGGATCAAATATTTGCGAGGGATTTCATCCAGATCAGAAATCATTATGATGTCCCGGTCTTTACAGTTTTTTAGCCCTCGCATAATGGCATTTCTCTGGTAATGTTCTCGATCCCACATCTCAAATTCGGGATGCTTTTCATCGATGACCACATGAATGATCTTATGCAAATAAGGAGCAAAGAGTTCCTTATTTTCTTCAAAATAAAGCTTTTTTGGCCCTCCCCTTTGAGTCTCGATCGATTCCACAAGGACGAAATAGTCGACTACGTCATCCAGCTCATCGAGGCGAATTTGCAAAAGCTCGATTTCATTGAAAAAAGGGAAACAGTCATAGATCTTGCCAAAACACAAAATGGGGAGAAAAAAGACGAAAAAGATTTTCTTAATCACATAAACTCGACTTTGTACATTTTTCGCCCACTAGCCGATAACATCTTTCCGTAGGCTGTCTAAAAAAAATTGATAGAGAGCACCCCATCGTGCATACTGTTTGGTTGTTACAACAAATTGTAGGCGCC
>JAAKFC010000063.1 GCA_011065225.1 Chlamydiota bacterium | reverse complement strand
AGCAAATTCAAGACAAAAGACGTTTTTCCAAATCGCCTGGGTCCGATCAATACAACATGGATCCGATTTTCAAGAAATTGGGAAACCAATTTTTCAAGATCGGGGCGGGGGAGGAAATAGTCTCCTTCGACTGGATTTCCAAATTTAAAAGGATTTTTCACATTTGCCATGTCTACATTTGTAACAAATCTGTTACTAATGTTCAATCGGCAAATTCAAGATTTCCATGGAAGGGTGTTGATAGAAATCGATAGAGCTCTTTAAAAAAAGAAGATCGTTTATCAGAATATTGCATGATATAAGTGATTCTTTGGCTTTCTGTAGGGTGAGATCCAAATATTCCTTTCTCAGAAGTTGCAGCAGCCAATAGGTATTGTTGTTCACTTGTATAATTCTTATCTTTCCATTCGTCTAAATCAACATCACTACATAATGATCGGATGTTTTTTTTCGCACCATCCATAAGCCTAGTTACAGAAAAGCGATCTGCTTCTTTCTCTCTAAAAGATTTAAACATTATAGATGCATAATTAGAGATAAAATTTGCAAGAAAGATAAGCGGAAAATTTCCGACATATATTGCGCCTAATTTCATGCAATCGAGACCAAAAATGAACTTAGCCATGGACAATTGATCTCTGTTGTAATAATGGCCTATTTCATGTGCTACCTTAGCTTCGAGAATATCCATCTCCTTACTAAAATCTAGTTCAGATATGCTTATCGTATTAGAGAAAGGATCATATGCAGTTTTTCCTCTGATGCTTATAGTGTTGGAAAAAGAATCAACTTGTTTGCAAGCAAATGAGATCCGGGGCCAATTTTTTTCAGGAACATTGGAGAGGATATTTTGGATACTAGTGACTACATGAAGTTTTATCTCTCTAAAAGGATCGCTTGTATCTAATTTGAGCCGGTTTTTGCAGTCTGTAAGTGATTCATTCGGCTGACTTTTTGGCCAAAAATATTTATACACATAAGTAACTGTTATTACAGAAGAAGAAAAAAAACAAAAAGGTTGGAAAATTTTTTGAGCAATTGTTTGGATAGATGCAGTAACTGTTTGTGTAACGAAGCAGGGAATTACACTATTTGCATAGTAATGGAGAGTAGCACAATATTTAACATCCTTTTCCGGCAGTTTTTCTGCAGACAAAATATCATTTCGTCTATAAATAAAATCATTTATGATATTCATATTGCCTTTAAATTATACTAACGCGATTTATTATAAATAAATATAAAGAATTATTTAAATTCGGGCTAGGAGAAAATAGCCTCTTTCGACTGAATTTCCAAGTTTAAAAGAATTTTTTACATTTGCCGCATCTAAATTAGTAACAAATCTGTTACTAATGTTCAATCGGCAAATCTGAAGGGGTAAGATTTTTGGTCCAAAAGACCATTGGATGTGGAGTTTTTTCGGAAGCGCCGATATTTTTCCACGAAAAATGCACAATGAGCTCTGGTTGTTTGATATATCCCTGTCTTTCCCAAAAGCTATCTAAAGAGATGTAATCATTTGGCTTCTTAGGATCATTTTCTTGTTGAACAATTTCACAAAAAGCAATTTTCTTCCAGCCTTTTTCCCATACGATTTTTTCGAATTCTTTGTACATCTCATATCCATTTTTTTTTCTTCTATATTTTTTTAATAAAAAAAATTCACCAAAATAAAAGATGTCTTCCATTGATATATGTTTTTCAAGAAATAAAGCTTTAATTTCTTTCATGGATTCTGCCAAAGGAAGGCTCATTATAACCCCAATGACCTCTCCGTCATCTTCAGCGATAATTACAATTGCATTTTTTGAATTCGCATACATACTGAGATATTCAGAAAATGCGATTGTATTTTCAAAGAAATGAGGATATTCACGAAATACAGTTATTCCGAGATTGGTAATCTCAGGAATGTATGAGAGGATTTCTTTGCCTTTAAGAGTTTTAAAAATCAAAACGCACCTTTAAAAAGTATCCCTGGATGCCAAGGTCGCCCTGATTGGCAACGTATTTACCGGCCATTGCGTCATCAACAAAAAGTAAGAATTGATTTTGGCCAGGGTGCCAGTGGTGTTCCCACCCGAGGTCAAGGCCGACATGGTAACAGCAATCGCAGGAAATCCAGTCATACCGGATACCCAGTTGCATATCGAAAATGGCACTGCCTAGATGATAGAAATTTTCTACGTCAAAGAGATTCTCGTCATCGCCTTTTTCTTTGTGTTTGACGCTGTGATAGGAGTAGAGCAAATTGCCTGCAAAATTGTTAAAAAGGCTAAATCCGCATGCTATGCCCCATTGCATGTCAAGACCGGTGCGGATACCAATACCCCAAAAACGGTCGCTTTGCTGAATGGAGTAACTTTCAAAGATGGGGATGGATGGGTCTTTTAAATCGATATTGAACTCTTTTTGATTGATCCAAGCACTGCGAAGTCCTCCAAAGGGACGAAGAGAGACGCATTTGCTCACCCAAAATTCTCTTGCGCCTTCAAGATCGAGTATGTTGTACCGCAGTACCCATTTGCTAACTACAGAGTTCGCAGAAACCTCAGTAAGCTCTCTAGGATGGCCAAAATGAGGAAAGTTTGCCTGGTTTGGACCTGCCGTAAAATCTCGTTTTGCATCGGTGCGCCAGGATGTCCACTGCAAGAGAATATCCCAAGCATCATGGGTAGTGTTGAGGCCCACGCCAAGGCGAAAGCCCCAATCCCAATCATAGTTGAGGTTTTGCACACGACTCTGGCCGGCAGTATTGAAAAAATCCGTGCTTCCATTTGTTTGAATGACAAGGCCGAGTCCGTTTACATGCGCTTGCCAAATGAGGGGATCAACATTCACATAAAATCCCCAGCAATCTGGTGTATAGGGACGCGCAGGGGGATTGATGAGACAGCAACAATTTTGCCCACAATCTTCCAAACAGGTCAAACGGTTTTCAATGTTGCGCATGCGAGATTCATCGGCAAAAAGAATGCAAGAAGTTGAGAGGAGCGCAAAAGAAAGAAGACGTTTCATCGGTGAAAGTATATGTCACATCCCAAACAAGTGCAAGACTCACCCTTTAAAATAAGAAATTCTTGCTATTATTTGAATGAGGAGTAAACTTGCATGATCAAAGTGGATAGGTTCATTGAACATATGAGGGGATGTATGAAAAAGTTATTAGTTTTTTGTTTTATTGCACTTAGCGCTTGTGCTTTTGCACAATCTCCAACTATAGGCCAAAGGTTTTATGTGAATCCAGAAAATATCCATATAAGTCAGCATGAGATTGCTGTGGATGTAGATGGATGTCTTTTGCCTATAGCAATGAGCTCTGTAGACAAACATGGAGTGTATGCTATTAGCGATGGAGTTCACATGATATTTTGCCCAGTCTGTGAAGAACCTTTCGATTTTGATAACCAATCAAGTAAGTGTCCACATGGATGGCTTATTCGGAATTAATTTATAGCCGCTAGCATCTTGACTTTGTGCAATTTTCCTGTTGGAAAACTAGCCAAATCTTTGAATTGGTGTTAATTTGAAAAGATGTAATTTCTTAATTCTTATTTTTTTCATTGCCATTGTGGGACGATTGACTATTATTTATTCTTCTATAGATGGAGATATTCATAGCCCAAGGCTCGATTCTCTTTCACAAGAAGAGCAACAGGAATTGAAAGGACTTTTCCACTATTTATTTGCTGAAAATGAGTTGGGCTATACTTTATTAGGAGATAAACCAGTATCATTTTGTTTTCTTCCTACTGGCCTTCCCCATATTGCGACACGTGATCATGTATTTAAAATTTATCAACGAGGAAAGCGCTCTTTTAGAAAAGGAGTCGCCGTGTGGAAGAAACTCAAAATTAGGAATTTTTATGAAAATTATTTTCTTATCATAGACGAGGAAAATCAGATCCCCGTATTTGCTCTTCTTATTAACAAAAGATCATTCATAGAAGAATTTAATAAAAATATTGATGTGTTCAAAGAAAACTACGGTCCTGACATAACGGCTGAATCTTTTTTTAAGGATCTTATAAAAATCCCCTTTTCTGAGTTTTTTCATCAACACTTATTACTTGGTATTCTATTGGGATATGGAAGACATAACGCTGCATTGTTTCAACGGCGTGAAGAACTATTTTCACCGAGTTTTAGAATTCCCTTTTTACTTGACCAGAAACCTAGTGCGGGATTTTCTTCAATAGAAGAAGAGATAAAATATTTGAATGAACATCTTCGACCCAGCACACGTAAAAATCCTTATTTATTGCTTGTGAATTGTGTCCGCTTTGCTGTAGATCCTACTTGTCCAGATACTCAGATTCTTAAAAATGAATATGCATTCACTCATAAAAAACTTACAATGATTTTTAAAAACGATAATTGGTTGGATGTTTTATTAACTCAAATGGAAGAAGGTTATTATACACATTCCGATTCAAGAATTGGTTTTTGACTCATGATCTGTATATAAAAAGAAGAGGATGACCCCAATTCGCAAGTGGCTTGCCGTTCTAGGAGCTGCCATGGGAAGCATGGCCATGGGCCTGAGCTTCTCATTGATCAACACGAATCTCGAAACAATCCACCAGGATTTTGGAGCCTCACTTGTTCAGCTCCAGTGGATGATCAATATCTACGGGATTTTCATTGCATCACTACTTGTCACGATGGGGCGACTCAGCGATATCTTTGGCCGGAAAAAGATCTATTTGATCGGCAACTTGCTCTTTGGCATTGCGATGCTCGGTGCGGGGTTTGCCACAAGCCCAGCGATGATCATTGGCTTTCAAGCTCTTTATGGGATTTCGGGAGCGATCCTATTGCCCCTGTCACAGGCGATGCTCGTTGACATCTTTCCTGAAGAGGATAAGAGTATTGCTATCGGTATATGGGCTTCCTCGGGCGGGATCACCCTTTCCTTGGGGCCGATAGTCGGGGGACTTCTCTTAAGCTTTTTGAGTTGGCGCTGGATTTTCTTTGTGAATGTGCCTTTCGCGATCTTGGGCGCGATTCTCACAGGCTGGTTTGGAAAAGAGACGAAAACCGAAGGCGAGTCAACAAAAATCGACTGGGCGGGTGCGTTTCTTTTGACTCTTACTATTGGGACATTTGTCTTAGCAACGGTCCAAATGAATCTCTGGCATATTCCGATGATTGTCGGCTTGTATTTAGCGAGCGTCGCATCCTTGATTGCCCTTTTGTTTGTTGAAGGAAAAGCTAAGATGCCCATCATTCGAGAGGAGCTGTTTAAGAGTCGGATGTTCTTCTTTTCGTGTGCGGGCAATTTTTGCATGATCGCTTTCTTTTGGGCTGGAATTTTTCTCATTCCCCTCTTCATTCAAAAACAGCTCGATTTCACTCCTCTCCAAGCAGGGGTTTTGATGCTCGCCTTTTCGGTTCCCGTAGCAGCGATCTCACCCCTCACCGGATATTTTCACAAATTGATTGATCCAAGGATTTTGATTGGCGTGGGCTTTGTCATGCTCACTGTCTCGGCCTTGATGCAGCTCCAATATGGAAAGGAAGCTTCGGTCTTCTATATCGCTTGTGCCACTTTTATTTTGGGCGTTGGATTTAGCCTGATCTGGACGCCCACGACAACGGGGGCCATTTCGGCCATCTCGAGCAAGTTTGCAGGGATTGCTTCTGGGACCTTCATCACCATCCAAGAAATTGGAGGCAATGTGGGCCTTGCCATTACGGCAACGGTCAGCCGACTCACTCCTTCATTTACCGAAGGTTTTCATAATGCGATGTGGGTCATGGTTTTCTTCAGCATTCTGGGGATCCTCGCGGCTTTCTTCACCCCCAAAAAGCCCAAAGTTCTCAAAAAGTTATAACAATCTCGGATTTCACATCCCAAACGAACGCAAGACATCGTCTATGTTTTTGATCCAGAGAAGCGATTGTTTTGCCATTTGTTGCAAGATGAAAAACCAAGAAGCCCAGAGAAGGCCAAGGCCGAGAAGGGACTTGAGGGACATACCGAGGAAGACGATTTGTACTTGTGGGGCTAAGCGGTTGGCAATCCCAAGAAACATCTCTGCCATGAGAATGGAGACGATGGCAGGAGAGGCAAGTTGGATTGAAATGGCAAAGATACGAGTCATCATCCCCATAACGGTCTTCCAAAATGGGAGGTTGAGATTGAAAAAAGCAGCTGGAATCATCTTATTGATAGGGAGGATGCGAAAGGATTCGCTCACTGCATCGAGAAAAATAAAGGGTCCTCCAATTTGAAAGAAGATGACGATCAAGACGTAGTTAAAGAGAACGCCAATCGGAGAAGTTTGCGTTTGCATGAATGGGTCTTGTACTTGCAAAGAAGAAGCGCCGCGCATGAAGTCGATGAGAGATCCAGCTCCTTGTGCGATATAAAAGGGGATGGCTGCAAAAAAAGCGATGATTGCTCCCATTAAGAGCTCTTTGAGGCTATATGCGACATAGGTCATATCGAAGGAAAATTGTGTACCCGGACTTGTGTGCATCACCTGCGGCAAAAAAATAACAGTGATGGCAATGGCAAGGCCGATTTTTACGCCGCCGGGGAGTTTGGCTCCGAGAAAGGGGGCAATCGCAACAATTGGGGCAATGCGAAAAAGGGCGAGAAAAAAAAGAGAAAAAAGGGCAACTGGTGTCATGTTCGGCTGACTGAGAAAAAAGGTGAGGTAATCGGATGTGGGTGATGCGCTCACGAAAGGGCCCATTTCGGGAAGTTTTGGAAGATGTTATTGGCAAACTGCAATATTTGCGCCCCCAGCCAGCCACCTAAAAAGAGGAGGGTCAGGATGACGGCAAAGAGTTTCACCATGAAGGAAAGGGTCTGCTCCTGAATTTGCGTTGCAGCCTGGAAGACAGCAACAAATAGGCCGAGCATAGTACTGATGAGAATCGGGGGGCCTGATAGGATCAGAATCAGGAGGAGCGCTTGATAGGTTAGCTGGTAGATTTCACTGGTAAATCCCACTAAAAGACCTCACGTTCTAAACGACATGGTTAATCCTTGGATGATTATTGTCCATCCATCGACCATCACGAGCAAAAGCAGCTTGAGAGGAAGTGCTATGGTAAGAGGAGAGAGCATCATCATCCCCATCGCGAGCAAGATGTTGGACGTGACAAGATCGATCACGAAAAAGGGTAAATAAATCAACACACCTATCTCAAAGGCTGTTTTCAGCTGAGAGGTAATAAAAGCAGGTACGAGGATGATAAAATCATTAGGCTTGAGCGTTTTTCTATAGTCTTCTGGAAAAGTTTTATAGGCCAGCTGATAGAAGCCATTGATATTTTTTCCAATGCTATTGCGCTGCAAGAAAAGGCGCAAGGGTTCCTTTGCTTTGTCAGCCACGTTGACTATATAGGTTGCTGTTGGGCCAGAAAAGAGCACTTTGGGCTGATTCTTTTCAATGTAATCACCAGCTGCATCGTACATGGCAAGGCCCGTTGGAAACATCACATAGAGTGTAACGAGAAGGGCAATGCCATTGAGCACTTGGTTAGGGGGGGATTGCTGCACGCCAAGGGCGTTGCGCAAGAGCGAGAGAACAATCACCACTTTGACATAGGAAGTGAGGAGCATCACCGCAAATGGTAAAATGGAAAGGCCAGCCAAAACGGCGAGCTGCGTTAAAAGTTTTGGAGTCTCCACACCCTCAGCTCCTGTTTGCTGCTGGGCAGCTTCGAGTATCTGCTGCATATCGGTTGCAGGTTCTTGTGCTATCGCAGAAATACTACCGATAAAAACTAGGAGAAAAAGGAATAAGAGAGTTTTTTTCATCCAGAAATGACAGCACGGAAACCCAGTCCTTTAGGGCTGGGAGGAAGTGCTGCTCCTCTTTTTAAGATTGTAGTTAAAATAAGTTTTAAGCAAACTTTTTGGCAATGAAGAGAACCAT
>JAAKFC010000062.1 GCA_011065225.1 Chlamydiota bacterium | reverse complement strand
TTTTCGAAAAAGGATTGCGTAGTTTGGGGGCCATTGTTAAAGTGTGGGAAATGGTGGAAATTTGGATATGAATCGCTTCTATTTTAGTGGATCTCAGGAGACAAAACTCGACGGCAAGAACCGTTTCGTTCTTCCTCAAGCTATGCGCTTTGGTTTGGTGGAAAATGGTGTACTTGAGTTCAGTATGGGGCTTGGTCTTGGCGGTTGCCTTGCGATCTATCGCAAAAGCGATATTGAGAAAATTGTCGCCAAATTTCAGGCAAAGCAACATGTGGGCAAATATCAGAAGTTTTTCACGCTGTTTTTTTCCACGCTGCACCAAATGACTTGCGACAAGATTGGACGGGTCCTGATGCCCACAATGCTGAAGAAAGCAGTGGGAATTGAAAGCGAAATTGTGATTGCGGGGGTCCTCAATAAGATTGAAATCTGGCCGCAAGAGAAATATGCGATGCAGCTCTTGGATCTTTTAGGTGATAAAGGACCGAGTTCTGGGCTTGCAGAAATGACGGAAGAGGCTTTTGCTCTTTTGGAAGTAGAGGATGAGGCGGATGTCCCAGTCTTCCAATGAAAAACTTCCCCACACTCCGATCATGGTCGAAGAGGTGCTCGAGGGGTTTAAAGGTACAGAGCTAAAAGTTTTTTACGAAGGAACCCTGGGCGCAGGGGGACATGCCAGAGCTATTTTGGAGGCGCACCCAGAAATCGAGCGTTACATCGGGTGTGACAAAGATCCAGATGCACTGGAGATTGCAAAAAGTACACTTTTGCCTTGGAAAGAAAAGGTAGAGTTTATTCAGGGCAACTTTGCCGATCTCGATCTACATCTTGAAGAGAGAGAGATTGAGGCAGTAGATGGTTTTTTTTTGACTTAGGAGTCTCATCAATGCAATTCGATCGAAAAGAAAAAGGATTTAGCTTTAAAGAAGGACCACTCGATATGCGAATGGATCCAAGTGAAGATTTGACGGCACGCGAAATTGTGAATGAATGGTCTGAGGAAAAGCTCGGAGAGATTTTTCGCGAATTTGGTGAGGACCCAAGATGGAGAAGGGCTGCGAAGACAATTGTGCAGGCGCGAAAAGAAGGGGCGATTGAAACGACTAAGCAGCTAGCAGATCTGATTGCACAAACTCTTGGCAGGGGATTTAAGAAGAAGTTGCATCCGGCCACGCTGATTTTTCAGGCTCTGCGCATTTGTGTGAATCGAGAACTTGAATCGATCCAAAGGGCTCTTCCAAAAGCAATCGATGTATTGCGCTTTGGTGGGCGTATCGGGGTGATGAGTTTTCATCGGTTAGAAGATCGGATTGCGAAAGTGATTTTCAAAGAGGGAGCCACAGTGCCCGCTCAGAATAAGTATAAGGAGTATATCCAAAAGCCCATGCTCAAGCTACTGAATAAAAAACCGCTTGTGGCTACGCGTGAGGAGCTGCGAGCAAATCCACGCTCGCGAAGTGCGAAACTCCGCTTTGCCCAAAAGGTTATGAGATGAATAAGGGAATGTTTTTTCGGATTTTTTTTTGTATCCTCTGCTTGGGATTGTGTCTCTACTCGTTTCTCGATATGCAAAATGAGATTACGCAGCTGCGCATCCGCATTCCTACGCTGATGAGTGAGGTGCGCCGCATCGGAGAGGAAAATACCCATTATCAATATGAAATTGAGCGGTTTGAAAATCCAGAAAACTTGATGAAATTGGCAAAAGCAAGTGCATTTTCCCATTTGAAATTTCCAATTTGCAATGAAGTGATCACAATGAAACAAGCTGATCCTTTGCAAGATGCAAATGAAAAAAGTACAGTAGATCTGAAAAAACAACCTAGTATTACTTTTGCGAGCAGCGGCAACCCATAATAATCAAAAGCGACTCATAGGAGTCGCTCTTTTCTTGCTTGTTCTCTTTTCTCTTTTAATTATTCAATTTTTTCGTATACAGATTGTGCAGCATGAAAAATGGGATAAGCAAGCCAATCTTCAGCACACGGTAGTGGTAAAAGAACCGTTTCGGCGAGGGGTTTTTTACTCCAATACATCGATCAAATCTGCTCATCCTGCTCATGAACAGGCGCTGGTCATTGATGTCCCGAAATTTCATCTCTTTATCGACCCAAAAAATATTCCAGAAAATGAGAGGGAAGCGATTGCAAATAGCCTGCATGGCTTTTTGCAGCTGACAAAGAATGAACAAAAAACTTTTGTCCGCACGCAATTTGATAAAAGAGCGCGCAGTCGCAAGATTGCGATGTGGCTATCCGGTGAAAGAAAAGAAGAAATTCAAACATGGTGGCAAGGCTTTGCAAAAGAGAAAAAGATCGCTCGCAATGCAATTTTCTTTCAGAAAGATTATCAGCGTTCCTATCCTTTTGGGAAGCTATTGGGGCATGTTCTCCATACGGTGCGAGAGCTGCGCGATGAGGTGACAGAGCAATGCATTCCCACTGGCGGGCTCGAGCATGTCTTTGATGAATATTTACAGGGGCGTAGTGGCAAGCGCTTTTTCTATCGTTCTTCTCGACATTCCATGGATGTAGGCAAGGTGATTGAACCTCCCTTAGATGGAGCTGATATCTATTTGACGGTCAATCATTATTTGCAGGCGATTGTCGAAAAAGAGATCGAAAGCCAAGTGAAAAAAGCTGAGGCGAAGCGGGGATGGGCGATCATGATGGATCCCCATAATGGTGAAGTGCTGGCACTTGCCCAATATCCTTTCTTTTTCCCTGCCAACTATCGTGAGTACTTCAATGATGAAGAGCTTTTAGAGGAGACGCAAGTAAAAGCGATCACGGATCCTTACGAGCCGGGGTCGACAATGAAGGCGATCACAATGGCCATCTGTTTGATGGCGAATGATGAGATGAAAAAGCAAGGGAAACTATCTCTTTTTGATCCGGTAGAAAAGATTTCTGTATTGCCTACCACTTTTCCAGGAAGAAGCAAGCCGATACGCGACATTCGAACGCATCGTTATATGAATATGTATATAGCGATCCAAAAATCTTCGAATGTCTATGTGGCAAAAATTTTGCAGCGGGTGATCGAGGAATTGGGTGAGGAATGGTACCGCAATGTCCTGCAAAATATTTTTGGATTTGGGAAAAAGACGGGGATTGAGCTTCCTGGAGAAAGCCCAGGACTTCTTCCAACTCCTGGGAAATTGCATCCCAATGGCACTTTGGAGTGGTCGAAACCAACGCCCTATTCTATGGCTATGGGTCACAACATTTTAGCCAATAGTTTTCAGATGTTGCGCAGTTTTGCGATCATTGCCAATGGAGGCTTTGATGTAAAACCGACTCTAGTGCGCAAAATTTCCAGACGGATGCCAGATGGAAGTGAGCAGGTACTTCTTGACAATACTTTTAGCAAGAATGCCAGAAATCGCCTTATCGATCCCGAAATCGTGCGGCAACTCATCTGTGCAATGAAATATGTGACAAAAGAAGGGGGAGCCGCTCGAAAAGGGGATATCCCTGGATATACGGAAGCGGGGAAGACATCAACCTCGGAGAAAATCATCGACGGCAAGTATTCAAAAAAAGATCACATTTCAACGTTTATTGGATTTGCCCCGGCAAGCGACCCTCGCTTTGTCCTGATGGTTGTGATTGATGAGCCGGCCTACAAATTCATCCCAGGAGTAGGGAGTAATCAATATGGGGGGAATTGCGCGGCGCCCGCTTTTCAAAGGATCGGACAGCGCACTTTGGAGTATTTAGGGGTTGAACCCGATGATCCATACGGCTATCCTATCGGAGACTCGCGACGCGATGCGACAAAAGCGGATTGGTTCAAAGAGATCAATGCTTTGAAAAAACTCTATGAAACATGGAATCGCTAATGAGATTAAAGCGTTTGATACAACAGATTGAGCAGCTCGAAGTAAAGGGCTCTAAGGAAGTGGAGATCACAGGGCTGACTGCGCATTCAAAATTGGTCGCTCCGGGCAATCTCTTCATTGCCAAAAAGGGACAAACACATGATGGAGCCCAGTTTATCCCTGATGCCATCGCAGCCGGAGCAAGTGTAATTCTCACAGATATGTATGATCCCTTTCTCGAAGTGACGCAACTGATCCATCCCGATATTCCTTCGATTGAAGCTAAGCTGGCAGCCTGCTATTATCACAATCCCTCTCATGAATTAAAGATGATTGGGATAACAGGCACCAATGGAAAAACTACGGTAGGATTTTTGCTTAAAGCACTCTTTAACAAGACTCAAATTTCTGTTGGTATGATTGGGACAATCGAATGGGTAATCGGCGATCACCTTTTCCCAGGCTCCATGACGACACCTGATGTGATCACGTGCCAAAAGCTGCTCCGCGATATGGCGGGCGCCGGGTGCAAGTTGGCGATTATGGAAGTTTCTTCCCATGGACTTGACCAAGATAGAGTAAGTGGAATCGCCTTTGACATAGCACTCTTTACCAATTTGACCCAGGATCATCTCGACTACCATGGAGATATGGAGACCTATCGAGCAGCTAAGGAAAAACTCTTTGCAAATCTTTCAGAAGAAAAATGGGCGATCTTCAATGCGGATGATCCCACACAATTTCCCACAAAAGCAAAAGTGTTCACTTACGGGATCCGCTCGGATGCAAATCTAAGAGCAAAAGAGATTCGCCTTAGCGAGAAGGACACCCAATTTAACATTTGTTATCAGGGGAAAGAGAGAAAGTGCAAATCCCAATTAGTGGGAAAATTCAATGTTTATAACTTTCTTGCGGCAATTTCTGTTGGACTTTGCTATGGTCTTTCTCTTGAGACATGCCTGCAGGGACTAAAAAATTTTAAAAACGTTCCAGGTCGTCTGGAGAAAGTAAAAGAGGGCATTTTTGTTGACTATGCGCATAGTGAAGATGCTCTTCGCAATGTCTTAGAGACCCTACGTGAAATCAAAAAGGGGCGACTCATTACTGTCTTTGGATGTGGCGGAGATCGAGATCGGGAGAAACGGCCTAAGATGGGAAAAGTGGTCTCAGAGTTATCTGATGTCACAATTGTAACAAGTGATAATCCTCGCAATGAAGACCCCGAAGTGATTGTGGAAGAGATTTTAGCGGGATGTGAAAAGCCCGTATCAATGCAGCTGGATCGGGAAGAAGCAATACGTTTTGCGCTTGAGCAAAAAAAACCAGATGATCTCGTTCTCATTGCAGGCAAAGGTCATGAAAAGGAACAAATTTTTGCCCATCAGATCATTCCTTTCGATGATGCAGAAACAGTGCGGAAGATCTGTGAGGGGGCATGCACAAATTAATCTTCCTTCTTCTTTTTCTTCCTCTGCTTGTCTTTGCAAAAGAAAAGCCAATCATCATTTTGGATCCGGGCCATGGAGGCAAAGACCAAGGAGCGCGCCTGCGAGTCATCGAAGAAAAAGAACTTACGCTTCGCACTGCTTATCTCACCAAAAAGCATCTCGAAGAATTGGGTTATCGGGTGATCCTCACAAGGGCGAGGGACATTTTTCTCCCTTTAGGCACACGTGTGAGCCTTGCCAATCGAAGACCCTCTTCCCTTTTTGTCAGTATTCATTATAATTCAGCAGCAAGTCCCGTAGCAAAAGGGATCGAGGTGTATTACTATGGCAAAGGGTCTCAAAAGCGAAAAGAAAAATCGAAACAATTGGCAACTTCTGTGATCAATCAAATGATTAGCCAAACAAAAGCCAAATCACGAGGAGTGAAACAGGGGAATTTTCAAGTGATTCGGGAGACAACAATGCCGGGAATTTTGATAGAGGCAGGTTTTATTACGAATGGGGAAGAACGGGGGCAACTTTCAGCGCAAACCTACCTTGACAAACTTGCCAAAGGGATCGCCCTTGGAGTGGATCAATTTGTAAAGTGAAACCCCGCCTTAAAAGACGGGGAGTAATGGAAGGGGTTTTGCACCCCTTTACAAAAGCAGACTTAAACTACCCGGCCCTAAAGGGCCAGGTTTTCTTTATCTGCAAAGTGTCCTCGGCGCGAATCGAACGCGCGACCTGTTGCTTAGGAGGCAACCGCTCTATCCTGCTGAGCTACGAGGACGCGGGAAAAGGATAAAGATTTTATCGTTAGTTAAGGAGAATGTCAATGGCAGAGCAAGAAGCAGATTTTGGCCTGATCGGCCTAGCCGTAATGGGACAAAATTTGGTCCTCAACATCAATGACCATGGCTGGAAAGTAGCTGTTTTCAACCGGACTGTATCCAAAGTAGATGCCTTTTTATCTGGTCCTGCCAAAAATACCCAGGTGGTGGCAACCCACTCTTTGGAAGAGTTTTTTAAAACACTTAAGCGGCCCCGCAAAGTGATGTTCATGGTCAAGGCTGGAAATCCCGTTGATATGCTCATTGACGAATGCCTCCCTTTTTTGGAGAAAGGGGACATTGTCATCGATGGAGGCAATAGTCACTATCCCGATACTGAGCGGCGCATGAAAATGCTACAGGAAAAAGGGATCCTTTTTGTGGGAACAGGCATTTCCGGCGGAGAAGAAGGCGCACGTTACGGCCCCTCGATTATGCCGGGTGGCAATCCCGATGCGTGGCCACTTGTAAAAGAAATTCTGCAGGCAATTAGTGCTAAAGCCGAAGAAGATGGCCTCCCCTGTTGTGATTGGATTGGGATTGGGGGAGCTGGCCACTACGTCAAAATGGTGCACAATGGAATCGAGTATGGTGACATGCAGCTCATTTGCGAGGCATTTCATCTTCTTACCGGAATTTTGGGAATAGATTATACCGAACTGCAACAGATTTTTGCCGAGTGGAACAAAGGCCAGCTCCAAAGTTACCTCATTGAGATCACAGGTAGCATCTTAGGACACCGCGATACCGATGGCGCTCCCATGATCGACAAAATCCTCGATGTCGCTGGGCAAAAGGGAACAGGAAAGTGGACCGGCATCAGTGCACTTGATATGGGACTTCCCGTAACACTTATTGGTGAAGCTGTTTTTGCCAGATGTCTTTCGGCTCTCAAAGATGAACGGGTAAAAGCATCAAAAATATACTCAGGACCTAAGGTCAGCTTTAAAGGCGATAAGACGCAGTTCATTGAAGACGTGCGCCAAGCACTTTATGCTTCAAAAATCATCAGCTATGCCCAAGGGTTTATGCTGATGCGTGCAGCGGCGAATGAGTTCAAATGGGAACTCAATTATGGCTCGATCGCGCTTATGTGGCGTGCTGGCTGTATCATCCGATCTCGCTTTTTGAATGACATCAAAAAGGCCTATGACAAAGATGCAAAACTTGAAAATCTCCTCTTTGATGACTTCTTCAAAAAAGAAATCACAAATGCGGAAGAGAGCTGGAGGAGAGTAATCGCAACAGCTGTAGAAAATGGCATTCCCGTCCCCTGCTTTAGTACAGCGCTGGCCTTTTTCGATGGGTACCGAACAGAGCGCCTGCCTGCAAACCTATTGCAAGCCCAACGCGACTTTTTTGGGGCACATACTTACGAGCGAGTCGATCAGCCGCGCGGGCAATTTTTTCATACAAATTGGACAGGAACAGGAGGAGATGTGACCTCTTCCTCTTATAACGTTTAGGAAGAATATATGAGTTATGTAATGCACGTTGATGTTATTGCTTCAGAAGAAAGGGGAATCACCCAAAATGACTGGCTAGATAGTAAGCATACCTATAGTTTTGGGAGATACCATAACTTAAGCCGCCTCAATTTTGGGACACTCCGTGTTTTCAATGATGATATTGTCCAGCCAGGAAAAGGTTTTGCCATACATTCCCATGAAAACATGGAAATCATCACAATTGTGCTCGATGGAGCGCTTGAGCACAAAGACAATAAGGGCAACCACGGCATTCTCAAGCCTGGAGATGTGCAGAGGATGACAGCAGGCACCGGCATTGAACATTCGGAATTCAATGCCTCGCAGGAAGAACCTGTGCACTTTCTGCAAATTTGGGTGTATCCTAAAGAGCGCGATTTAAAGCCGAGCTATGAGCAAAAGAA
>JAAKFC010000061.1 GCA_011065225.1 Chlamydiota bacterium | reverse complement strand
ATAGTTGGTTCTGAAAAACTGGTCAATACTCCCAGAGGGCTTCTGATTGCGATGCTGTTTGAAGAATTTGCTGAAGAACATCTCATTCAGCCCCACCACATCACAGATCACCCGATTGAAACGACACCACTTTGCAAGCTCCATCGCGATCCTAAGGACCGCGCTGAGGGGATTGTGGAACGCTTTGAGAGTTTTATTCTCGGAATGGAATGCTGCAATGCCTATACAGAATTGAATGATCCTGTCCTGCAGCGCGAGCTTCTCGAGGAGCAGGCCAAAATGTTAGGGAGCGGAGATGAAGAAGCCAATCCCTTGGATGAGGAATTCCTCGAAGCAATTTGCCAGGGAATGCCTCCGACAGGAGGTTTGGGCATCGGAATCGATCGCCTTTGCATGCTCTTTGCTGGGGTCCCTTCGATCCGCGATGTCTTATTTTTCCCTGTGATGCGCCCTGAAGAGTAAGTTGAGTTAACTAGCAATACCTGATGCAACGAGAGCTTGGTAATGCGTCGGGTTTTTCTGTGAAAGATATTCGAGCAATTTAGCTTTGATAGGCTGGTTATTGTCGAGGCCGAGCCTTTGGATGAATATTGCAAGGGATTCTTCTGCTTGTGGCACTTTGCTTTCTGTGTTTACAACCAGCTCAATTTCGGCAATCCGATAGATGAAATCATCGAAGTAGGCCAAATCAAGGTCAATCGAAAACTCTTCAATTTGGTACTTGCGCCGGACGGTCTGAAAAGTAGCATAAGGAAAAATTTTGGCTTTGGAAAGGGCTTTTGAAAGCTCTTTTTCCTTTTCGAGTCCCAACTTCTCGAGAATCTCTTTCTCATCGGTCACTTTTTCATAGCAATCGACTTTTCCCTTAACACCGCGCAATCCGATTTTGAGTTCAAATTTACATTCTCGCTCACGTAGCCAGATGTCGCTCGTTGTATAACGGAAATCTGGCGTATCGAAATAGGTGTCTGTGAGAATACGTGACCCAAGGAATGTTCCAAGACGCTCAATAGTCTTGAGATCGGTCTCACGCAAATGCACTTTTCTTTCCACTTCGATCATGCCCAAAGATCATAACAATATTGAGGATTTTTTCTTGAACAAATTTTTCCATAGCTGTAAAATGATGTTCCATCAATTGGAGGTGTAATGTGGAGATAACATTAAGTAGTCTTTGGTCTTTAGTGGGATTTGGCTCTAACAATAACAATAATGATGAAAAAGTTAAGGAAGAAAAAGATCCTAATATTGTTTATAACAACGAATTCACTGAGCTTTATCATGAATTCATCAATGATATTGCCCTTTTTCGTGATAAATACCCATTGACGTCTGTCATTACAATGGTGGTCTTTGCGATATTTGGAATCTCAAGTTTCTTTAGCTTTAACTTTACTGGCATTGTGAGTAGTGTCCTTTATTGCACTACTTCCTATTGTTTGGGCAAAAGCATTGGGAATAAAGGTATCGCATTTTGGAGTGATATCAAAAATTCGCTCTTTGAAGTTTTTCAGGCTTCGAGCAGGAATGTTTCAGAGAAAAAAGAGAAACCAGCAGAAGCTTAAATTTTGAACCACTCAGCGGCAACTCGGTGGAATAAACTCTCTTTTTCATCGGAAGAAAAATTTGCAGTGATTGCAAAATAAGCGTCGTAGAGTTTTTTGAAACTGCAAGACAGTTTAGAAATCGGCAAGTGGCTGCCAAACATGGTGCGGTTTGCTCCAAATGCTTCAATGGTTTCCAAAATCCAGGGGCTGATCTGTTCTAACGTCCATTGCATTCCAAAAATGCATTCGATTGCAGAAATGTCCACGCAGGTATTTTCACAGCGACTCAGTTCTTTCATATCTTGTTTCCATTTCTCAAATCCTACGGGGCTTAGATCAATCGGCCATCCCATCAGAGCAATCGTAAACTGGATCTCTGGATTGCGTTGCACTACATGGGTTAAGTCTGGCAATTGGTGTGAGAACACTTCAAGACCACACTTGAAATCATATTGCTTCAATAAGCTGAGCCGCTTTTGCCATACTGAATCTTTTAATACATCGGGGCGTTTTGCAAATCGCTTTTTAGGATTTACAGGATCCCATACCAAGTGTTCCCGAACTGCCGTCACTGACGGCATTGCACGATAAGTCTCAAGTTTTTTTTCTAGGTCTGGATCGAGAAAATCGACAAGTGTGACCATCGCCAGTGCAAGATTTCCTGGTATTTCCAATTTTTGCGCCCATTTTGCTTCTTGAATGGGATCTGCCGATATGAATTCATGCCAGATCACTCCCGCAACCTGAAATCCTTCTGTATCTTGCAAATAGTTTTCCGGAAGATAGATTCGCGGCAGAGCAGAATAATCACCCACAAAGGCTTCATAATTTGGGTCTACCTCATCTAAAAAAGAGTGTTTATTTACTTTGTGATTGTGGAAATGGATATGTGCATCAATGATTTTCATAATTGGCAATCTCTTGGTTAAAAAAAAGTTGTGAGTGGATCGACGTCTATAGTGAGTCGAATATTTCCTTTTTGTAAGCGTAATCCCTGTAATATGGGAAGAATTTTTTGCACTTTCTTAGTTTTGATCAAACATTGAAAGCGGAATTTTCCTTTGATCTTGGCATAGCCACAAGGAACAACGGGGTGAATTTCCACGTCTTTGGGCAAACTTGCAATGAGCTGGTTTTGAAATCCTTTTGCCGCTTTTTCGCATCCCTTTGCTTCTTCTCCTGAAAAGGAAAATTTTACGAGGTGCGTAAAGGGGGGAAAGCCAAACATTTCTCGGGTCTCAATTTCCTCGGCATAAAAACTTTCAAAATCTCCGCTTGCTGCATGCAGGATGGTATTGTGCTTGGTGAGGTGGGTTTGAATGAGCACTTCTCCCATCAATTCTCCACGGCCTGATCGCCCTGAGACTTGGGTGAGGAGTTGGAAGACGTTTTCACTGGCCCGAAAATCGGGAATATTGAGGCTGCCATCCAGCCCAAGCACTCCAACGAGGGTGACCATAGGAAAATGCAGTCCTTTGGCGATCATCTGCGTACCGATGAGCACGTCGGCTTTACCAGAACGAAACTGCTTGAAAATTTGCTCATGGCTCCCTTTGTGGCGTGTTGTGTCGGCATCGAGTCGAAGTGTGCGAATATCGGGAAAGAGGGCATGTAGGCTCCGCTCGACCATTTCTGTACCTGCACCTTTAAATTTGAGGGGGCCATCAGCGTGGCAAGACGGACAGCTCTTGGGGGTGGGCTTTCGAAAATCACAGAGATGGCAAGACAAAGTGGCTTCTCTGCGGTGATAGGTGAGAGTGAGATCGCAATGGGGACATTTTTCGATGTGTGAGCAGGCGGAGCATATTGCAGTGGTGTGATAGCCTCTTCGATTCAAAAACAAAAGAATCTGTTCGCCTTTCGCATATCTTTCTTTGATTCCTTTAAGGAGTTTTTCAGAAAAAAGGGTAAATCCTTTGGCTCTTTCAAACTCTTGTTTCATATCGATGATCGTCACTTTAGGGAGGGAGGCGTTATCTGCCCGCATAGAGAGGCGATGCAGCTGATATTTACCTTGCAGGGCATTGGTGTAGCTTTCGATGCTGGGAGTAGCGGTACCAAGTACAACGGGACAGGAAGAAAATTTTGCCCGCATAACAGCTACATCGCGGGCATGATATTTGGGAGCTTCTTCACTTTGTTTAAATGAGCTCTCATGTTCTTCATCCACAATAATGAGCCCTAAATTGCACACTGGACTGAAAATAGCAGAGCGAGCCCCAATCACAATTTTTGCTTCTCCTTTGCGGATTTTATGCCAAGCATCAAAGCGCTCTCCATCGCTTAGGCGGTAGTGCAAAACAGCGATTTGTTCCCCGCCAAAGCGCCCTTTAAATCGTTCAATCGTCTGTGCAGTAAGGGCGATTTCGGGCACGAGATAGAGGATTCCCATGCCTTGCTTGAGAATGTGGGCAATGGCTTGTAAGTAGACTTCGGTTTTTCCACTTCCCGTAACCCCAAAGAGGAGGTGCGGCTGAAACTTGCCGGCAGTGGCGACGATAGCATCAAAGGCTTTTTGTTGCTCTTCACTGAGGGTTTTGGGTTTTGTAGGAAAAAATTCATGAGCAAAAACAGGGGAGCGATCTACTCGCACATCTTCCATCTTTAGAATCTGTTTTTTGCAGAGGGTGTTGATTGGGCTTTGAGAAACATCGGTTTTTTCAAGGATTTCACTTAAGAATACTCCTTTAGGGGAGACGAGAAGAAGGTCGAGTACTTTGGCTTGTGCAGGATGGGAGTTTCGCAACTCTTCGCAATTCTTTCGCATTACATTTTTCGAAACAATGGGTTTGACAAATGCCTGTATTTTGTGTTTTTGGCCTTCCCTGCGAACAGAAGGTGGGAGAATCACTTTGAGAACTTTGGAAAGTGGAGCACAGTAGTATTTGCTGATCCAGCTGGCAAGGGTAAAGAGATCTTGAGAAACAAGAGGTTCCTCACCGAGCATTTTGAGCAAGGGTTTCAGCTTGGCAAATGCACTTGTTTTCTTAAGAGCAAGAATGGTTCCCTTTGCTGTTTTCCCCCGCAAGGGCACTTCTACACGCATTCCAACTTGCACTCCGTTCCAATCATTTGGAACATCATAATCGAGAGATTTTTCAAGGGCACTGTCTAGAATGACTTCAGCGATTGGCATATTTGGGACCAGAGAGTTTTTTTCTCTATGGTATTGTTCTCATAGTGCTCAGCTTTTGCAAGAAAAATCTGCTTCTCTTTAGAAATTTCCTCAATTTTTTCTTGCGTAAGAACGAGAAAGAAAGATTGCCAATTTGCAGCACTTGTCTTGCGAAGAATTTTGACAGGACAAAAATGGTCTTGGATGGCCCGTGCGATATTCTTGATAAAATCGAGTTCTCCTTCCTCTGAGAGGACAATTGCAACTTCCCTTACTCTTGGAATTTCTTGGATGAGACGGATATGAGGCAGGTGCTTTTGGATGGCACTGAAAAGCATGGGAGAGGGATTTTGCTTTTGAACGAAAGCGATCGGTTCAATTCTTGGTGCTTCTTTTGGTTTCGGTTTTGGTTTTGGTTTGGGAAGAGGAGCGCCTTGTATGATGGGCATTTTCAAAAGATACCCTTCTTGTCGCAAGTAAGTGATTGTATCAGTGATCAGTTGATTCATAATGCGAAAGAGTCCGACCGATTACAAATATTCAAACCAAGGTTGAGAAGATCTCCTTCGGGGACCATTTTAGCCAAAAGAGATGGAAAAGTATCCGGATGTGTGAGCTCTTCCATTTCTTCTTTGTTTTTCAATAAGAAAAGAAGAAGGTCTTTATCTTCTTTGCAAGCAATTAAAAAAGGCTTGAGATGCAAATAGAGTTCATGGAGTTTTTCTTGCATCTCTTCAGTGGGAATCGTCTCTCGCAGTTTTTTTCTTGTATAGACATCTGCTAGAGATATATCTAAACAAGTGCGAAAAGTATGGATGGACTCTTGCAATTTGGGAAATGCATGGGGAAGAAGTTCTGCATGCTCTCCAATCTTGTTGAGGCATCCCACGTCATAGGACCAATCATTGGGGAAAAAACAAGCGGGGGAGGAAAAGACAAATTCCAATGGGTCTTCTCTTTTTTCTGCATCCATGGCATGAAAAAGTTCCGATAAAATGAATTGCAGTAAAAGTGCGCGGTTGTGGCCTTCCTGCACAGTTTTAATCGATAAAGGCGAGTAGAGGTAGATATCTGAGTAGGGCATAGGGTCCTTGTCTGTTTTTCGTAGGTCCGGTAAGATTTTTTTACCCGAATGCGAAATAAATCACAATACTTTTGGCAAGGCGATGAAATTGTTTTTTTTCTTTCTAGTGTTAATGCAGATTTTTCTTTTTGGAGAAGAGGTTGTACCTGTTGCGATTATTGGTTCGGGACCTGCGGGCTTAAGTTCTGCTCTTGTAACAGGGAAAAAAGGTTTTGCAACGCATGTATTTCTCGGTGAATATCCCGGAGGACCACTCAATGCTGCTACTGGGATTCGGAATTGGCCTGGATCGGTTCCTGGAAATGGTAAACAAGTCATTGAGCGGCTACTTGATCAATTGCAAAAATTTAACGTGCAAATGCACTCTGAAACAATTGTAGAGGTGGATTTTTCTGCTCGTCCTTTCATTTTGACCACATCAGAGGGAATCACCTACAAAGCACAAACGGTTGTGATTGCGACAGGTACTGCCTTTAAAGAACTCGATGTATTGGGAAAAAAGCAAGGGATTGTCACTTATTTTTACAAGAGTGATGCGAAACGCTTTGAGGGGCTTGATGTTGCAGTGATCGGAGGAGGAAAAGATGCAGTCAAAAAAGCGAGCTTGGCTGCATCCTCAGCAAGAAAAGTTTTTTTGCTTGTGCGTGGCAAGAACTTGGAAAAATCTCCTAAGGGCAAGAATATAGAAATTCTCTATGAGGCAGAGGTTCGTGAAATTCTCCGTGATGAAGAGAAAATGACAGGGCTTATTCTTTCTGGAGGGCAAAAGCTTGCAGTTGATCATGTAATCCTTGCTGCTGGAGTCGTGCCAAATACAAATCTATTTCAGGGTCAAATTGAAATGGATGAAGAGGGATTTATCATTCTTGAAGGCAGAACGCAGAAGACGAGTGTGCTGGGTGTGTTTGCAGCGGGCAATGTCACAGATATGCATTACCGCCAAGCCATCACAGCTGCAGGCGACGGTACAAAAGCCGGTTATGACGTTGTGGAATTTTTACGTAGGATTGGGCAATAGTTTATCCAACAAAATTGGGTAAGGAAGGCACATCAATAAACTGCGTTAGATTCATTTTTTTGAGCTCATTGGGTGTCTTATTTTTAAAGAAATTTAATAGTATTTTTTGAGCCAAGGCTTTAATGAATTCTTGTGATTCTTTATTTGTTGCATTTTGGATAAATTCAACTAATTGAATGTTTTTGATTTCCGCATCTTTTGATTTGACTTCTATAATATTATTTATTGCAGCTTGTTTAAATACTTCTATTTTGTTGGTTTCAATTTTTGATAAATTATCTGAGACAAAATTTAAAAAATCTTTTTTAAAATCTTCAAATTTTTTACAATCTTCAGGTTTATTAAGATCAGGATAAAAATCCCAATCTTCTAATTCTAATTCTAATAATGGCACTGGTTTTTTACTGCTAAAAACCGTTTCTATTAAAGAATACAAATCTTCCCTTGTATATTCAAAATCGATTTTGTTGAGTTTGTTTAGAAGGTACTCTCTAACATTTTTCCCTTCAATATTTCCAGAATTTACCAGTCCGTTAAAAACTGTGCATACTTGGGTTACATTGCCAAGACTTTTAGAGTTTGCAAATGAAAGAATCTCGTGCTGGATTTCCACAGGTATAAAATCAAATGGACTATAGGCTTTTATTGAATGACTAGGATCGGGCTTACTAGTTAAAGTGTTATTATTAATATTATTCATAAATTCTATTTGGTTAATTATTATAATAATAACTATAACAAATTATTAATTATTTGTAAATATAAAAATTTAATATGTAGCCGTCAAATAGAAATATTCCCCTATGGCAATAAAAATAATTTTAATTGGAGGGGCTATACCATGGAAGGATTAACAATATGATTATCAAAGAGTTATCAAGATTAGAGATCATACAAAAATTGCAAGTCCGATCTCTCAAATCACAAGCTGCTGATATTCTGGGTATTATACACATTCCAGTTCAAGAATTGGAATTTTGGCCAGGAGGCCCTCAAGTTTTTTGTATGCGACGAGCTGCAGTGTTCATAGACACGGAGCGAGGAACAGATGAAAAACTTGAGGAATAGCCGACGCTGTCAAAAACCAATTCTTGAACTGGAATCTATATAGCACAAAACAAGTCAAACGTCTAAGGTTTCATAAGTATGTGATTTCCCTCTTCGACGGCTTGATCGAGTGCTTCTTTTGCCGGGAGCTCGCCGGTAAAAGCC
>JAAKFC010000060.1 GCA_011065225.1 Chlamydiota bacterium | reverse complement strand
GAAATCTCCCCATGAAAATGAAAAACGGAAGTGCCACTTCCGTTTTTCATAGATTTTTGGAATTGACGTTTCCGAAAATCCTATGAGTCTATCCAACTAAAATCTCTGAGAGAATTCAAAGAGAATGTGCTCATCTTTATCAATCATGAATGAAGGCAATATTTAAATTAATATTGCCAAATGAATGACTGATAAAGATGAGTGCATTCTCGAAGAAGGCTCCAGAGATTTTAGTTGGATAACCCAAGTTGCTACCCCTATTTCTCTCTAGCGTTAGCGAGCTGTTTAGATACAAGATTTGAGAGGAAGGCCATATGTTTACATATGGGCGACGAGCAAAGCGCAAGTGGTAGACAGCGCAGATAGCATAGAGGAATAATGGGTAGCAACTTGGGTTTGGATAGGCTCAAAATAGGTCGCCTTGCCAGGGCTGTTTTTTAAGCATGTCATAACGCTCAGAAAGTTCTGAATAATTGGGTATTTTGCGAGGGCCAAATACGAATTTTTGTGGAATCTCTAAGGTCGAGAAGTAGAGATATTTGACCGAATATACTGTGCTGGAGATCAAGCTGAAATTTCCCTTAGAAAGCCCGACTGCATAGCAAAGAGAATCTATGGTAGCGCAAAATCCATGGAGTAGGACTTGAAAGAGATGAAAAATAGGAGCGACAATGGCGACAATCCGAGCAAGAACTTCTTTATGTATTTTGTTCTCAGGTTGTGACTTTGGATTGAAAGCTACTTGTTCAAGATAGTAACCAGGACAAGTGATGGGATTGGCATACGACATATTAGACCTCATCGTTTAAAAATTTCTCCAAAATTTTAGTGCTTCTTGCAATAAAATGGGAGAGTTCTTTTGGGGGCAGTTCTTTCTGAGAGAGTTGTGAGAGTTGATAGAGATGCGCCAGAACTTCTTTGGCGAGTTCTTTGTCCGGATGTTTGGCAAGCGCAGTGATGATGGGGCTATTGGTATTCACTACAAAGGTTTTTTTGTCAGCAAGACCGGGTGGTAAATTTTTGCTTGAGAGAGCAAGGGTGTCACGTAGCCGGCGTGTTTGTTCATCAATCATGAGAAAAGCAGGGAGCTGATCACTCGCTAGACTTTTTGCTTCTACTTCGAGATCTTTGATGTCGAGTGAGGAGCGGACAAAATCGGCGATTTTGGATGATTCGGTCTTTCCTTCGGCATCGAGTAGACTTTTTTCTCGGTCGCTATCGAGAATGGAGGGGTCGAGGCCGCCATCGATGCGCTGGAACTTGGCGGGACTGAGTTTCAACTCAAGAAAATTCATGAGAGGTATATCGAGGGGACCTTTTGCGATGAGGACTTCGATCTTTTTCTCTTTATAGACTTGAAGGAATGGAGACTCGGTGTCTTGAGTATAGAAGATTTTGTCGGGATGCCTTTCGAGATATTCTGGGAGGGTTGTCCACTCCCCATCGAGATTTTTCCAAATGAGAAAGTCTTTCACTCGGTCATAGAATTTGTCATCATGAATGATGCCGAGCTTGATAATCGTTTCTACATCTTCCCAATGAGAGATGAATTTCTCAGAATCTGTTCGATAGAGGGTTGCGAGACGATCGGCCACTTTTTTCGAGATGTGATTTGAAAGAGATCGAACAGTTTTATCCATCTGGAGGAAGCTGCGCGAGACATTGAGGGGAATATCGGGACTATCGATAGCGCCGCGCATGATGGTGAGGTATTCAGGAATGAGGTCTTGGCAGTTGTCAGAGACAAAAACTCGGTTGCAAAAAAGTTTAATGGGGCTTTTTTGGAAATCGAAGCGCTGGTGGATGTGGGGGAAATAGAGGATTCCTTTGAGGTGGAAGGGGTAGTCGATGTTGAGGTGGACCCAGAAAATCGGATCAGGATCGAGAGGGTGAAGCTGGCGGTAGAACTCAAGGTATTCCTTTTCTGTGCAGTCAGCGGGTGATTTGAGCCAGAGAGGATCTTTGTGATTGATGTGCTCTCCATTGAGGTAGATGGGATAGGGCAAAAAGGCGCAGTAGCGCTGCAAAATTTCTTGGACGCGGGAGAGCTCGAGGAATTCTTCTTCTTCAATGTGTAGGGTGATAGTGGTGCCCCGCTTTTCGCGTGATCCCTTATCCAAGGTATAGCTGGATGTGCCGTCGCAGACCCAAAAGGCTGGCTCAGCGCTTTTCTGAAAAGAGAGGGTGTCGATCTCGATATTGGAGGCGACCATATAGGCAGAGTAGAAACCGAGGCCAAAATGGCCGATCACTTGATCTTTTTCTTGCTCGCTCTTGTATTTGCTCAAAAATTCTTCGGCACCTGAAAAAGCGAGTTGGGCGATGTATCTTTCCACTTCATCTGCCGTCATCCCGATGCCGGTGTCGGTAATGGTAAGGGTTTTTTTCTCTTTGTCGAGGGTGATTGCAATCTTGAGCTCTTCATCGGCAAAATCGATTTCTTTTTGTTCACGCAAGATTTTGAGCTTGGAAAGGGCGTCGCAAGCATTGGAGACGAGCTCCCGCAGGAAAATTTCTTTGTCTGAGTACAACCATTTTTTGATGATGGGAAGTAATTTTTCGGTGTTGATTTTTAGTGTGCCTTGGACCATGAAAATTCTCCTTTTTTTTGAGCAGTATAGCAGAAGTAAGTAAAAAAATCCCCTCTTTAGGTAAGATAAGGTTTATGCGGATCTGTATGGCACAGCTCAATCCCATCATTGGGGATCTCAAGGGCAACACAAAAAAAATTTTACAGGCAGTAGAAAAGGCCAAGGTGGAAAAAGCCGACATAGTCCTCTTCTCTGAGTTGACCATTTGTGGCTATGCTCCAGGTGATCTCCTCCTCCATGATGATTTCGTAAAGGCCAATGAGCAATGTCTCAGGGAGGTCGTCAAGGCTTCGGCTGGAATTTGTATCGTTGTGGGACTTGTCCGGATCAATCCAGGAAAGGGAAAACATCTTTATAACAGTGCAGCTATCATTTCCGATGGGCAAATTCTTGGCTATTACAACAAAAGCCTTTTGCCAACCTATAATGTATTCGATGAGAGGCGCTATTTTGAACCGGGCAGAGAAGTCAAAATATTTTCTATTAAAGACAAAAAAGTCGCCATCATTATTTGCGAAGATATCTGGCAGCATTCCGGATATGTTGATATGCGCTATGCTTATGATCCTATCGCTGAGCTAGTCGATCAGAAACCCGATATCTTACTCAATCTCTCCGCTTCTCCTTATCAATTTGACAAGCCCGATGTTCGTGTGGATGTGTGTGCAAAAGCTGCCAAAACACTCAAATGTCCAGTGCTCCTCTGCTGTCAAGTAGGTGGGAATGATGATCTCATCTTTGATGGCTATAGCGTCTGCGTTGATGATCATGGCAACCTGCGCCAACTCGGAAAGGGTTTTGCCGAGGATTTTTTTACAGTCGATTTGAATGCTCCTATCTGCAACATTCCATTTCAGTACAATCAATTGCAAGATCTCTATCGTGCCCTTGTCCTTGGAGTCCATGATTATTTTGCTAAGCAAGGATTTCAGAAAGCACTCCTTGGACTTTCTGGAGGGATTGATTCGGCCTTAGTAGCGTGTATTGCGACAGAAGCTCTTGGTCCGGAAAATGTGCTGGGAATTTCAATGCCCTCGCGCTATAGCTCTGAAGGGAGCATAAGCGATGCAAAGAAACTCGCAGATAATTTGGGCATTGGCTACAAGAAGATTCCCATTGAAGAGCCTTTTAAGGATTATTTGCGCATGCTCGAGCCCCATTTTGAGGGCAAACCAACAGACACGACCGAAGAAAATTTGCAAGCTCGGATTCGGGGTATGATTTTGATGGGCCTTTCCAATAAGTTGGGGCACATTGTTCTCAGTACAGGGAACAAGAGTGAGATGGGACTGGGCTATTGTACTCTCTATGGTGATATGTGTGGAGGTCTGGGTGTTATTGCCGATGTACTCAAAACACAAGTGTATGAACTCTCAAGATGGATCAATCGAGAAAAGGAAATCATTCCTCAGATGACGATTGATAAACCTCCTTCAGCAGAGTTAAAACCGGGTCAGAAGGATCTCGATTCTCTCCCTGACTATGGGATTGTCGATAAAGTGCTCAAAGCCTATGTGGAAGAGCACTTGTCAATCAAAGAAATCATTGATCGATTGCATGTTGATAAAGACCTCATCGAAGATCTCATCCACCGTTTGCATCGGGCGGAATATAAGCGGCGGCAAGCCCCTCCTGCTATCCGCGTCAGTAAGGTCTCATTCAGCGTAGGACGCCGTTTCCCAATCGTCCAGGGCTGGAGATGAATCGTGCCCGCGCGTGCGTGCCCGATTAATTTTTTGTAACAAGGTGAGCCAAGGATAACGCCATCAGTCGATCGAAGCCAACAGCAACACCGCAACAGTCAGGCAAGCTCTCAAGCGCTGCAAGAAATTCTTCGTCGATTGGCAGGGCTTTTTTTCCCAGTTCGATCCGTTTTTGGTTTTCTTCTTCAAAGCGGGCTCTTTGTTCTTTGGCATTGGTCAATTCGTCAAAGCCATTTGCTAGCTCAACTCCATCGAAATAGATCTCAAAGCGGCGGGCAACTGCTGCGCCATCCAACTCATATGTTTTGGCAAGAGCGGCTTGGCTAGCGGGATAATCGGTGATGACGGTTAGTTTTTGTGCGCCGAGATGGGGTTCTACCATATGCGAGAAAAGAAGATTGAGTTGGGTGTCTCGGTCCCAATGCTGCGCCTCTTCAGAAAAGGGGGTGACATATGGTCCCAAATCTTCTTTGATAAAATCGACGTTGGCATATTTTTGAAGCGCTTTGCGGTAAGAAATTTTCTCTGAGGGAAGATTGCCGAGAAAAAGGCGGATCAAATCGAGCGTTTCTTCGATAAATTCTTCGTATGCCATGCCAATGCGGTACCACTCGAGCATTGTGAATTCAGGGGAATGTAGGGGGCTTTCTTCTTCCGCTCGAAAAACATGTCCGAGCTGAAAGATATCGCCGCTGCCGCTAGCAAGCAGCTTTTTTAGGCCGTATTCGGGCGAGGTATGGAGATAGCCGATTTTTCCTCCGCCCATATCCACTTGCATCACATCGATGTGGGCATCAACAGGGGCTGTTTTGCTCAAAATATTGGTATCGGCTTCTAAGACATTTCTCTCTCTAAAAAACTCTCGGACAGCCGCAAATTTTTCTGCACGTTTGCGCACACAGCCGCATCTAGATGCGAGAGACGTATTCACCTGTTCTTGTATCCACTTTGATTTTTTCCCCTTGATCAATGAAAATGGGGACTTGGATTTTTGCGCCAGTCTCGGTGATAGCGGGTTTTAGGACGCGCCCAGAAGTATCTCCACGGAGTCCCGGAGCCGTTTCAGTGATGGTCATCTCCATGAAAGTAGGGGGCGTGATATCGATGGCCTCACCTTTATAAAAAACGAGATTATATTCGAGATCATCCATGCACCACTTTGCATTGTTACCTATGAGGGAAGCAGAGACTGTGTATTGCTCATAGGTTTTTTCGTCCATAAAAATAAAATCTTCCATTTCACGATAGAGGAGGCGCATCTTGATTTCTTCCACATCGGCGAGTTCCAATTTTTCTCCGGAGCGATAGGTCTTTTCAATCACTCGCCCAGTCTTGAGATTCTTGAGTTTAACGCGATTGAACGGCTGGCCTTTTCCCGGCTTGACAAACTCGTTGCTCACCATCACATAAGGCTCACGATCAATTTCTACCTTAAGGCCTGCTTTAAATTCACTGGTGCTGACTTGTGCCATAGATGAAGGATTTTAGATCTCCCCTGAGTAAAAATCAAGCAGCTGCAGCAGCAGCAAATGTTTTGTAAGCAACAAAACTGACGATACCTAGACCACCGATTATTTTATTGAATTGTTGAGAAGCCTGCGGATCGTCAGAGGAGCAGATCCCTTTATAGAAAAGATTTATTGCGCTTGCTGCCCGATTGGCTTTCTTGGCTGTATCGAGGTTATAATCGGATGCTTTTTCTATTGTGGAGACTGTTGCACGCAATCTCGTAATCTGGTCTTCAAGTTCGAGTTTTACTGCTTGATATTTTCCTATTTCTCTTAGGGTTACTTGCAAGCTTTTGTTTGCTTCATTCAGGACATCGACACCATGAGCCTTCATTTCCCCAACTTGTTTCACAATTTGTCCCCATCTGTTGAGGGCTTCATCTTGTTTTTTAATTACTTCTTTTTGTATTTGTGCAGTGGCTTTTCTTTGAGATTCGAGTTGTTTTTTTGCATCACCAAGAACTTCTAGAACCATGTCTTTTCCAAAGGCATGGGCATTTTCAATTTTACCGATAGATGCTCCTAAAACTTCAGACATCGTGCCAATTTCCTTTTCAAGACGGGTATTGGAGAAGGCAAAGCGCTTATTTTCTTCCCCGAATTTTTTTCTTGTCGCTGTGAGAAGTTTATTTTCTTCTTGGAAATCTTTTACATTTAGTTGCAGCTGAAGATTTGTTTCTCTCAATTTGCCAACTCCACGATGTAGTTCTCCTGTTGTTTTGTGCAAATTCGTAAAATCGCGGTAGTCTTTGCGCATCATGGCTAAAAACCCACCCGTGAAAAGTTCGAAGATCGACATCATCCAAAAGCCAGTAAAAAAGGAAACGGCAGCCTTTGTCACCCAAAACACAACACCGGCAACAATAATCGAATCTTTCCAGTTGGTAAAAACGCGACCAAAGAGGTTTTTGATCCGTGATCCCATAGCAGGACCTGCTTGTTTTCCTGCTTCTTGAAAAGAAATGGGAAGAAGAGAGGGGCTTTGGATGGCATAAGACATAGGAACCTCCTAAATTTTTTGTAGCAGGTTACAACAAACGGATATATGAATCAAATCTTTACTCCACAGACTAATTCTTTTTTTGTTATGCTGAGAAAAAAGGATTGGCATGCCAGAAATCGGGGAAGAACAATTTGCAAAAGAGACACTTGAACGATATAGTGGTTCTTCGGCGAGCGATTTTCAATCGAATCTTTTGCTCACCAATTTTCCAAAATATGTCGAATATTTTGCAAAGACACGAGGGGCAAAAATTCTTGAAGGATCAATGTTCAAGGTGGCCCATTGCCCTAAAGAGGGAATTAGCATCCTCGATTTCAAAATTGGTTCACCAGCTGCCGCCCTTGTTATCGATCTCTGTTCTTTTTTGCCCATCAAAGCTGCAATCCTTCTTGGAATGTGTGGAGGTCTTCGCCGCCGCTACAAAGTGGGCGATTATTTGGTTCCCATTGCCAGTATTCGGGATGAAGGAACCTCGAATTTCTATTTTCCCCCAGAAGTTCCAGCACTTGCCAATTTCTTAATGCAAAAAGCGGTCACAGAGGTGTTGGATGCCCAAAATGTCCCCTATCATATTGGGATTACCTTCACATCGAATATGCGTTTTTGGGAGTTTAATGAAGAGTTCAAGAATCGGCTCAAGGCAACGAAAGCACACGGTTATGAAATGGAATGCGCCACTCTTTTTGCAGCCAGCTATAAGCGGAAATTCACTCTTGGCGCTCTTCTTCTGATTTCCGATTTGCCTCTCAATCGGGATGGAGTAAAAACAAAAGAGAGTTCTGCTCATGTTTTTGAAACCTACATGCCTGATCATGTGGAAAGGGGAATTGCTATTTTGAAAGTGGCTCGTAAAATGCAAGCCAAAAACATCAAAGGCGCTTACCACCGCAACATTGGAGTCAAGGAATGAGGTTTATTTGGATCTTTCTCTTGCCAATAGCGCTCTTTGGAAAGCCTAAAGGACACAAAGTTGTTGAAGGCACAGCAAAAGTACAAGAGATTGGCAGTACGATGGAGATCCAAACCAGTGATCGAGCCATCATCAACTGGGAAGAATTTTCGATCCGCGTGGGTGAGACGACTCGTTTTGTGCAGCCACACACAACATCTGCGGTATTGAACCGAGTGGCAAATGGAGCTTCTCATATTGATGGTTTGCTTGAGGCTAATGGAAGGATCTATTTGCTCAATCCAAATGGTGTGCTCATTGGTCCTACTGGAAATATTCAGGCAGAGAGTTTCATTGCCTCTACCCTCGATTTTGA
>JAAKFC010000006.1 GCA_011065225.1 Chlamydiota bacterium | reverse complement strand
ATGACTAAGAAATTTCGTCCGACAACCCCTGGACAACGCTGGCTAGTTTTACCGAGCAATGAGCAGTTGACACGTGAAGGTAAACAGACAGTCAAGCCACATAAACCTTTGCTCAAAATCAAAAAGCGAACAAATGGCCGTAACCATCATGGCCACATCACTTGTCGGCATCGCGGTGGTGGTCATAAACGCTTTTACCGCGACATTGATTTCAAACGGGACAAAGAAAATATCCCTGCAAAGGTGGCATCTATCGAATATGATCCCAACCGGACTGCCCATATTGCTCTATTGCACTATGCCGATGGTGAGAAGCGCTATATCATCGCTCCAGAAGGACTGAAAGCAGGCGATGCAGTCATGACGTGCGATGCGCCGCCCTTCAATGTGGGCCATTGTATGCGCCTCAAATCTATGCCTCTTGGTTCTGTGATTCACAATGTTGAAATCTCTCCTGACCGGGGGGGGAAGCTCGTTCGATCTGCTGGACTTTCCGCTCAGCTCATGGCGCGCAGCGGGGGGTATGTTACGTTGAAAATGCCTTCTGGAGAGGTGCGCCTTATCAATGAAAAGTGCCGCGCAACCTTAGGAACCGTTTCTAATAGCGAACAAATGCTCCGTATCGAGGGGAAAGCAGGTCGCAAACGGTGGCTGGGTTTTCGCCCCACCGTTCGTGGAACAGCGATGAACCCTGTTGACCATCCACACGGTGGAGGTGAAGGAAAACATAATGGATACATTCCACAGACTCCTTGGGGTATGTACACCAAAGGATATCGTACAAGACCCAAAAATAAATCGAATAAATGGATTGTAAAACGCCGTAAGAAGTAGGAAAAATATGGGAAGATCTCTGAGAAAAGGACCCTTTGTTGATCATCACCTTCTTGAAAAGGTAATCAAACAAAATAGAGAGGGAACGAAAAAATCCATCAAAACATGGTCGCGCCGTTCGATGATCATTCCAGAAATGGTGGGACTCACATTTGACGTTCATAACGGAAAGAAATTTCTCTCTGTCTTTGTTTCAGAGAACATGGTTGGGCATCGCCTTGGAGAATTTTCTCCTACGAGAACATTCAAAGGACACCCAGTGAAAAAAGCAATGGCAGCGCCGGCAAAGAAAGGAAAATAATATGCAACAATCAAGAGCTCTAACCAAATACGTCCGCATCGCCCCTCGAAAGGCTCGACTTGCTGCTGGGCTGATTCGAGGACTTGCCGTAGAAGATGCTGTGATGCAACTGCAATATAGTGGTCTTAAAGGAGGTAGGCTCCTTTTGAAGACGTTGAAGAGCGCAATCGCAAATGCTGAAACTATTCATGGCGTGCAGAGAAGAGATTTAAAAGTACAAGAAGTACGCATTGATCCCGGACCGATTATCAAACGGTCAAAACCCAAAAATCGCGGTGGTCGTGTGCCTATCTGTAAGCGCACGAGCCATTTTACTGTTATTGTCGGTGCGGAAAGCTAGAGAGAAGATAGGAGTACAATTAAAATGGGACAGAAGACATCCCCCACTGGATTTCGACTAGTAATGAATAAACGTTGGCTTTCCACTTGGTTTGCCAATAAGAAAGAATTTGGCAATCTTTTGAAGGAAGATCGGAAAATCCGTAAATTCTTGTCCGGGCGCTCCGCGTGTGTGGGGAGCTCTCGATTCCATATTAAGAGAATGAGTGGAAAAATTGAAGTGACCATTCATACAGCTCGTCCTGGCCTTGTGATCGGCAAAAAAGGCGTTGAAATCGAAGCACTAAGGAAAGATCTAAAAGCCTTGACTGGTAAAGAAGTCTGGATAGAAGTCGAAGAGATCAAAAGACCCGATCTAGATGCAAAACTCGTAGCAGAGGGGATCGCCAAACAAATCGTGCGGAGAATTCCATTTCGGCGTGTTTTGAAGAAATCCTTGCTAGCCACCATGGATGCAGGAGCTGCTGGAATCAAAGTACAGATTTCGGGACGTGTTGGTGGAGCAGAGATTGCCCGCACTGAGTGGTACAAGGAAGGCCGCATTCCCCTTCATACTCTCCGTGCAGATATCGATTATGCAACCGCGCGCGCAGAGACGACCTACGGCTCGATTGGGGTGAAAGTTTGGATCAATAAAGGCGAAGAAACCGCTAAATAATTCAACTTACCCACCGATCTCTTTTTTTGGCGCTTTCGAGCGAAAGAGATAGGGGCGAGTTAAATTAAATAATTAGGAGTAAAGTACAATGGCACTGATGCCAAAGCGAACAAAATTTCGAAAGCAACAAAAAGGCAATCATCGGGGCCTGAGCAAAGGCGGAAATTTCGTTGAATTTGGCGATTTTGGAATGCAAGCATTAGATCGAGGCCACATCGACCACAGGCAAATCGAAGCCTGCCGTATTGCGATCAATCGCCACTTCCAGAGAAAAGGCAAAGTTTGGATTCGCATTTTCCCCGATAAACCTGTGTCCAAGAAACCTGCTGAAACACGAATGGGAAAAGGGAAAGGAAGCCCGGATCATTGGGTAGCGGTTGTTCGCCCGGGACGCATTCTCTTTGAAGTAGGTGGTGTGAAAGAAGAAGAAGCCCAGGTAGCTCTTCGTCTTGCTGATGCAAAGCTTGGGATTCGGACCCGATTTGTACGACGAGTAGAGAGGATATAGCAATGGATAGAATGAAAGAATTTAAAGATCAGTCTGTGGAGGAATTAAAAGCCCTTTTTCGTGACCTCTCCAAAGACATCTTTGAATTAAAAAATGAAATCAGCATGACCCGGAAAATTGATAAGCCCCATCTTTTGGGAGAGAAAAAGAGGGACCGTGCTCGAGTGCTTACTCTCCTGAGCCAAAAAGGAGAAAAGGTGTAATTTATGGAAGCTAGAAAACCACAAAAACGAAAAATTCGCGAAGGGATCGTTGTATCCAATAAAATGCAAAACACTATCATTGTCCGAGTAGATCGGAAGATCAGGTATCCGCTGCTACAAAAAGTTATCGTTCGAGGAAAAAAATACTATGCGCACAGCGAAAACCAAGACATAAAAGTAGGCACAAAAGTGCGCATTGTGGAAACAAGGCCTCTCTCTAAGCTCAAACGCTGGAGAGTCATGGAAGAGATTGTGTAAAGGTAAAAAAATGATTCAACAAGAATCCGATTTAAAAGTAGCTGACAATAGTGGAGCCAAGAGAGTGCGCTGTTTCAAAGTCCTTGGGGGCTCGAAAAGGCGCTATGCGGGTGTGGGCGATATCATCATCTGCTCCGTGAAAGAGGCCAGCCCCGATGGAAGTGTCAAAAAAGGGGAAGTTGTCCGATGCGTCATCGTCCGCACAAAAAGTTACATAAGACGACGTGATGGATCGGTCCTGCGTTTTTATGACAATAGCTGTGTGATCATCGATGACAAAAACAACCCCAAAGGATCGCGCATTTTTGGTCCGGTTGCCCGTGAAATTCGTGAAAAGGGATTTATTAAAATCACCTCTCTAGCACCCGAGGTCATTTAGGAGAAACAATGAGTAATAAATGGATTCGAAAAGGGGTTAAAGTCGTTGTAATTGCTGGGAACGAGAAAGGCCAGGTGGGCAATGTTCTTGCAAGAGATGGCGATCGCATTGTGATTGAAGGCCTCAATATCCGAAAAAAGCATGTCAAGCCTAAGCAGCGCATGCAACCTGGAATTGTTGAAATGGAAGGCCCCATGCATATTTCCAATGTGAGCCTCTGTGATGAGGATGGAAAGCCTTTGAAACTCAAAGTGAAGATCGGCAAAGAAGGCAAGAAAGAGCTCATTTTCGTTAAAGCCGGCAAAGAAATCATTTACCGTGATGTAAAAAAGAAGAAAAACTAACCCATGTCAAGACTAGAAAAAAAATACCACGAAGAAATTAAAGCATTGCTGCAGAAGCGCTTTGAGTATTCCAATGTCATGTTGACCCCAAAGCTTAAAAAAGTGGTGATCAATATGGGAGTTGGCGAAGCGATTCGCGATAAAAATGCCATGCAAGATTGTGTCAAAGAAATGACGCTGCTCTCTGGACAAAAGCCCATACAAATGAAAGCAAAAAAGTCCGTTGCAAACTTTAAAATTCGTGAGGGACAGGCGATTGGATTAAAAGTCACATTGAGACGCAAACGCATGTATGATTTTGTCGACCGTTTTTGCAACATCGTTTCCCCCCGAATCCGTGATTTTCGAGGATTCCCTTATAAATGTGACGGGAGAGGAAATTTTTCTTTAGGACTCGAAGACCAACAAGTTTTCCCTGAAATTAATCTCGATGAAGTAAAGAGGTCGCAAGGAATGAGTATTACATTTGTCACTTCGGCCAAATCCGATGAAGAGTGCTATGAACTTTTGAAAGCGCTTGGACTTCCATTTAAAGAGGTAGGTAAGTAAAATGCTGCACGATCCCATTTCAGATTTATTGACACGCATTCGCAATGCACAAAAGCAAAGACATCGCTATGTCGATGTCCCTCTTAGCAAACAAAAGCTTCACATTGCCAAAGTGATGCAGGAGCAAGGATTTGTAGGAAACGTCTTTGTTAACAAAGAAAAACAAGCTTTGCGTGTGGTTTTGCGATATGCCCGCGATCGAAAACCCGTTGTCAACGGATTAAAGAGAATTTCGAAACCTGGACTTCGGCGCTATATTGGCCATAACGACATCCCTAAAATTCTCGGAGGTTTCGGGATCGCTATCCTCTCAACAAATAAGGGGATCATTGAAGGAGAAGCTGCTCGCGAGCAAAAGCTGGGTGGAGAACTATTATGCTATATTTGGTGAGGTAAATCCATATGTCGCGCTACGGAAATTCCCCAATCCCTATGCCAAGTGGGGTGGAAGTGAAGAAAGCAGGAAACAAAATAAGCGTCAAGGGCCCCAAGGGGCAACTTGAGCTTGATGTAAAAGATGGCATTGAAGTCAAAGTAGAAGAGGATAAAGTCCTTGTTACTCTAGATGAGAAGAGCCATCTTCCCGCTGCTATGCATGGACTTTTCCGCTCTTTGATCAATAATATGGTGATTGGAGTGACCAAAGGCTATGAAAAACGCCTATTGCTTATCGGTGTTGGGTACAGAGCTGCAGTTTCAGGAAATCAGCTGGATCTTCAACTCGGATTTTCCCATCCATCATTCCTTGAAATCCCAAAAGCCATCAATGTCAAAGTTGAGAAGTCCACAATGATTCTCATCGAAGGAATTGACAAACGTGCTGTGGGGCAATTTGCTGCATCAGTTCGCTCCCTACGTCCTCCTGAACCTTACAAAGGCAAAGGGATCCGTTATGAAAATGAATTCGTGCGCAAAAAAGCGGGTAAAGCTGCAAAGGGTAAGTAATGGAAAATCATCTAAAAAATAGAGATATCAGGCGCAAGCGCAGAGCTTTGAGAGTACGAAAAAATGTGCGAGGCACAAGCGAAAAACCTCGCTTGACAGTGTTTCGTTCAAATAAGCACTTGCTAGCACAGATCATCGATGATGAGAAACAAACAACACTCTTTGGCATCGGAACCATGAGCAAAGATTTTAAAGGGTCTGAGCATTCTAAAAAATCAAAAGGGGCGGCAAAAGAAATTGGCAAGCGCATTGCGGGGGAAGCAAAGAAACGCAAGATTGAAAAAGTTGTATTTGATCGGGGCGCATATAAATACCATGGAATCATTGCAGAGCTAGCAGATAGCGCTCGTTCAGAAGGGCTAAAGTTTTAAGGATAGAACATGTCAGAAAAAAAACGATATTCAAAAGCTGAAGAAATCAACTCCGAATTTGAAGAAAAAGTAGTTTATATTAATCGCTGCTCGAAAGTTGTAAAAGGTGGAAGAAAATTTAGTTTTTCTGCGCTCGTCTTAATTGGAGACGGTCAGGGGCATGTAGGGCTTGGCTTTGCCAAAGCAAATGAAGTTGCTGATGCCATTCGCAAAGGGACAGAAGCAGCACGTAAAAATGTTCTCACCTTTGAAAGAGAAAATTCCACTATCCCGCATGAGATTATCGTTGACTGGGATGGGGCAAAAATTCTTTTAAAACCAGCTCCTGAAGGAACTGGTATCGTTGCAGGCTCAAAAATCCGCTCCGTACTCGAAATGGGCGGCGTGAAAAATGTTGTAGCCAAAAGTTTGGGATCCAACAACCCCTTAAACCAAGTACGTGCTACATTTAAAGCACTTGAAGGTTTAAGAAATCGCAAAGAGAGTTTAGAAATCAGAGGCAAAGCATGACAAATCTCGCCAATTTGAAAAATACACATCGGCCACGGAAAAAAATCCAGCGTGTAGGCCGAGGTCCTGGATCCAATAGAGGAAAGACAAGTAACCGTGGGGCAAAAGGGGACAAATCCCGTTCTGGATATAAGACCAGGCGGCCGCAAGAAGGTGGACAGCTTCCATTTTTCAGAAAACTGCCTACGCGTGGTTTTACCAACGGACGCTTCCGCAAAGAGACCTTGAGCATTAACCTCGGCCTCATTGAAACCCTCTATAAAGACGGAGAGACAGTCAATTACGAATCCCTACGCCAAAAAGGACTTGCTCCTAGAGTCATTCCTGGGGGAATCAAAATTCTCGGACACGGGGAACTAAAGAAGAAAGTGACAATTGAAGCACATCGATTCTCCAGTTCTGCAAAAGAAAAATTAGAAAAGAACGGGATTGCCTTTAAAGAACTTCCCATAAGGTAGACATGATTAGCGGAATCTTGCGCATTTTATCAGTCGAAGAGCTGAGGAAAAAAATTACTTTTACCCTCCTCATGCTTATCATTTGCCGCATTGGCGCTTATATTCCAGTGCCAGGAATCAATGGGGATCTCGCTGTCGATCTTTTTCAGAAAGCGACGGGGGGAAGCCAAAACCTCTTCCAATTGATGGATGTATTCTCTGGGGGAGCCTTTGCACAGATGACCATCATTGCCCTTGGAGTCATGCCTTACATTTCGGCATCGATCATCATGCAGCTAATGATGGCTCTTATTCCTTCTTTGCAAAGAGAAGTGAAAGAAAATCCCGAAATAGGGAGAAGAAAACTTGGAAAGTGGACCCGTGTTCTCACCATTGTCCTCGCTTCCTTTCAAGCCATCCTTTACGGACGTTTTGTGCTGGGCCTCAATGCAAGCCAGCCTGGAATTGTTGTCAGTCAGATCCTGAATGTGACTGCCTTTAATGTCCCATGGCTCTTTTTCTTTATAATCATTCTCACGATGACTGCTGGAACCATGCTCCTCATGTGGATTGGAGAGCAAATCACTGAAAAAGGAGTAGGCAACGGCATCAGCTTAATCATCACACTCGGAATCCTCTCCTCCCTTCCTACTACGATAGGAGCGATCATCCGTAAACTCAACCTTGATTCCCAAGAACCGGGGCAACTTTCCTTTCCTTCCCTTGTTGTGCTCATGGTCGTGTTTGTATTCATCATCATTGGAACGATCCTTGTGATTCAAGGGCAGCGCAAAATTCCTCTTCAATACGCACGTCGCATCGTGGGCAGACATGAAACCCAAGGTGGCAGGGCCTATATCCCTTTAAAAGTGAATTATGCGGGTGTGATCCCTGTCATCTTTGCATCATCCCTTCTCATGTTCCCTGCAACAATTGGGCAGCTCGCAGGACAAGGCAGCTGGCTTGCCAACCTCACAAAATGGCTGGCACCTGGAAGTGGTGTCTATTCCCTCTTCTTCGTCTTATTGATCATCTTCTTCACCTATTTCTGGACCGCAACGCAATTCCACCCAGAGCAAATCGCATCAGATATGAAGAAAAATGGAGCATTTATCCCCGGGATCCGTCAAGGAAGGCCGACTCAAGACTTTTTAGAAGAAACGATGAATCGGATCACATTTGCTGGAGCCATTTTTCTCTCTTTGATTGCCGTCCTACCCTCGATTATTGGGAAATTACTGAAAGTAGATCCAAGTATTAGTTATTTTTTTGGAGGAACCTCCCTCTTAATTTTGGTGGGAGTCGTATTAGATACAACAAAACAAGTCGAATCTCACATGCTCATGAAGCGTTATGAGGGATTCATGAAAAAAGGGAGAGGCCGCAGAAGATAGGGTAAATATTTGATTTTACAATCCTATCTTTAGAAAATCCTCCTTGTATTTAAGTAAATCTTATGGTAAATTTTATCCATTAAGAACAAAAGGAACTTTTAAATGCCACGAGTCATTGGAATTGATATACCGGACAAGAAACGTCTCATTATCAGCTTAACCTATATCTATGGAGTAGGACCGAAAGTTGCAGCTGAAGTGATTGAAAAACTCGGACTAAGCCCCGATTTGCGTGCTCGTGATCTAACAGAAGAAGATATTGGACGGATCAATGGATTGCTCCAGACAAAATATATCGTAGAAGGGGATTTGCGAAGGCAAGTCCAAAACAACATCAAACGTTTGATTAGTATCCATTCCTACCGGGGCCTGCGCCACCGCACAGGGCTTCCAGTGCGCGGGCAGCGCACGCAGTGCAATGCACGCACGCGCAAAGGCAAGAAAAGAACAATGGCCGGAAGGAAAAAACCCGTTTAACGAAAGCCTGAAGGAGAAAGAAATTGGCTAAGCAAGATATGCAAAAGGGGGCTATGAAAAAAACAGTTGCCCGCCCAAAAAAGAAGCATCATAAAAGCATTCCGAGTGGCATTGCACATATCAATGCGACATTCAACAATACGATTGTCAGCATCACAGACCTCATTGGGAACGTAATCTGCTGGGCATCTGCTGGTAAAGTGAATTTTTCAGGTTCGCGTAAATCCTCTGCATTTGCAGCTACAGTTGCAGCCCAAAATGCTGGCAAAACTGCAATGGCAATGGGAATGAAAGAAGTAGAAGTGAATCTCAAAGGGCCAGGGGCAGGACGCGAATCTGCCGTCCGCGGCCTCCAAAGTACTGGATTGATCATCACCTTGATTCGAGACAAAACCCCTGTACCCCACAATGGCTGTCGTCCACGCAAACGACGCCGGGTATAAGTCATCAATAATAGGAGAAAATTATGGCAGTGAGATATGGCAAATTTGAATTGCCGAGCAAAATCAAACTCTCGGAAACTTCAAAGGATAAGAAAACTTCGCGCTTTATAGCGGAACCCTTTGAAAGAGGGTTTGGACATACCATGGGCAATGCATTGCGCCGCATTTTACTGAGTTCAATGGAGGCCCCTGCTATTGTTTCCATTCGCATTGAAGGAGTTCCCCATGAATACATGGCAGTTGAGGGAATTGTCGAAGATATGACGCATGTCGTCCTCAATCTAAAAGGGGCGCTTCTTCGCAGGCTTCCCTTGGATGATGAAAGCGGTTCTCGCCGTCCACGAATGCTCGTCAATACCCTTGAAATCACAGCAGAAGATCTCGATAAGAACAACGGCCAATATCCCGTTACATTGCAGGAATTTCTTGGCAAAACCGAATTCGATATCATGAATCCAGAACTTGTCATATTCCATGTGACAAAACCCATGACAAAGCGCATCGATGTTAAAGTCGCCATTGGGAGAGGATATGTTCCTTCCGAGCGGCATGATTTTGAGAAAGTCGTTGATGAAATCGTCATAGACTCGATCTTTTCACCTGTTAGGCTCGTCAATTACTATGTAGAAAACACCCGCGTAGGACAAGTTACAGATTTTGATAAATTGATTCTTGAAGTGACAACAGATGGGAGAATTACCCCTGAAGAAGCCCTTTCTTTTGCCACACAAATTGGGATTCACCATTTTGACATCTTCAAAGAAATCAAAACAGAGACCATTACCTTTGATGAAGGGGAAGAAGAAAACGATACAGATAAAGACGCTTTGATGCAAAAACTCATCTTACGCATCAATGAAATTGAACTTTCTGTCCGCTCTACCAATTGTCTTGCAGGCGCTGACATCGATACCATTGCAGAACTCGTCATCATGCCTGAATCTGATATGCTGAGGTTCCGCAATTTCGGGAAGAAATCACTCAATGAAATCAAAGCCAAGCTAGAAGAGATGGGACTCCATCTTGGCATGGATTTGAGCAAGCTGGGGATCACCCGTGACAACGTCAAAGAAATTGTAGCGCAGTACCAAAGTGAAAAAGCAGGACAAGAAGTATGAGACATCGGAAAAACACCTTTAAGCTTGGCCGCAATGCGGGACATCGCCGCAGTCTCCTTGCAAACATGCTCAAAGCCCTTATCGAACATGAGCGCATTGTGACCAGCGAGGCAAAAGCCAAACAACTCAAACGCTATGCGGATAAGATGGTCACTCTTGCCAAGAAAAATACCTTAGCGAGCCGCCGGAGGGCAATTGGAAAGCTCATGATCCGCTTCAATTCTCTCACTCCCAAAGAGGCCAGAGCTGCAAAAAAAGGAGATACTTCTTCCTATAATGGGGATCGCAAAGTCATACAAAAATTATTTGGAGAACTTGGCCCTCGTTTCGCCGAGCGCGGCGGGGGATATACCCGCGTGATCAAAACTGCTAGTACACGCAGGGGGGATCAAAGCGCCAAGTGTATTCTCGAATATCTTCCCGAATAGACCTCAGAGCCCCATTATTTACGGGGCTTTACTTTTCTCAAAATTTCTGGTATAATTAGACTGAAAAACCTATATTCTGCCTCAATCATTTGGAGGAAATCCATGGCAATACGCATAGCAATCAACGGATTTGGGCGCATAGGCCGCCTAGTTTTCCGGATCATTGCAGAGACCCATAAAAACGTAGAAATTGTGGCAATCAACGACCTTGTTCCCGCTGAAAATCTTGCCTACTTGCTCAAATATGACTCCGTTCACCATAGCCCTAGCTTTGATGTTCGCGCAGAGGGGAACAACCTCATTGTGAATGAATACAAAACAGAGGTTCTATCGGAGCGTGATCCTACAAGCCTCCCCTGGAAAGATTTAAATATAGATTATGTCGTCGAATCGACAGGACTATTCACTAAGCCTGAAGATGCCCAAAAACACCTGCAAGCTGGAGCAAAGCGGGTCATCCTTTCCGCTCCAGGAAAAGGGGAAATCCCCACTTTTGTAATGGGAGTCAATCATGAGACCTATGATCCCAGTACCCACCAAATCGTATCAAATGCCTCATGTACAACCAACTGTTTAGCCCCCTTGACGAAAGTCGTCCTCGACAATTTTGGAATCGAGGAAGCTCTGATGACCACAATCCACTCCATTACTGCAACCCAACCCACCGTAGATGGTCCCTCCAAAAAAGATTTTCGGGGAGGACGCGCTGCAGGGGTTAATATCATCCCTTCCTCAACAGGAGCCGCAAAGGCCGTTGCCCTTGCCATCCCCGAAGTGAAGGGCAAACTGACTGGTATGGCTTTTCGCGTGCCTACGATCGACGTGTCGGTCGTAGATTTAACTGTTCGCACTGCCAAAGAAACCAGCTATGAAGAAATTTGTACGGCTTTTAAGAACGCATCCGAAGGCTCAATGAAAGGAATCATCCAATATACGAATGAGCCCGTTGTCTCAACAGATTTTATTGGCAGCCACTATTCGTGTATTTTTGACGAAGGAGCAGGAATCGCTTTAAATAGCCGTTTTTACAAGTTAGTCGCATGGTATGACAATGAAGTTGGCTATGCCAATCGCATTGTCGACCTAATGAAATATATGGAATCTAAAGAACAATAAACCCGGATATATTCGTGAATTTTACTAGAGAACCCATTATAGAAACCATCATCACTCCGAAAGAAGGTCATAAGCTCGTCATTCGCAATACCAAAGGAAGTGGTGGTGAAGAGTACCTTGTTGATGCCATAGAAGTGGTATCATTTGGACAGTCCTTCTTTTTTCGTTCGCAAGAGAGGCCCAAGCCTTTTCTCGTACCTGTTTCAGACTATGAAGTCGTCGAAGCAAAAGAGACACGTGTCGTTCTAAAAAATGCCACATTTGAGCGTTCGATCAAGATTGGAGGAGGCAAAGTTCCTAAAGAAAAAGCAGTTGCTGCAGAAAGCGAAGCGCAAGAGCCAGCAGCAGTGGAACAGCGCCTAGAGAAAAAGCGTGAGCGCCGACGTCATCGCAGACGCCGCCCAGGCTCAGAAGAAACTAAAATAAAGGAAGAAAAGCCTGCAAAAGAAAAGGCTATTGAAGGAGGTGGTGCCGATGATGAAACTAAAATTTCATCATCGACGGTCAGGCGATTCATTCCCCCGCCTACCACCCTTATCTCCGATAAAATCGCCAAAGAAAAAGCTCCAGATGTTGAGACAGCTGAAGGAGATGTTCTTCCCGAGCAAGTAGAAGAAAAGCCCAAAAGGGGCCGCAGAAAGAAAAAAGCTGCAGAAGAGGAAAAGCCTTCCAAAGAAGAAGATGCTCCTTCAGAAGAGTTAGGAGAAGAATCTCCCCCACAAGAGAAAGAAGGAGGCGATATGCAGCGCGTTGCTACAGAGCCACAAGAAACCGTCTCTAGCACCTCTTTTTCTTCAGTAGAAGAAAAGAAGCCCACCTCATTCTTCGGAAAAATTTGGTAACACTTTTTCAAAACCCTCTAGTTTGCTAATGTGCAAACTAGAGGTGATTCATGAAAAATATTCTTCTTGCTTGCATGCTCATTCTTGCTTTTGGTTGTAATGCCAAAAAAAGCACCCATGTCGTCAATGATACACAGACTCCCCGCGTTCTCTATGTACTCAATGCAAAATCGGGCACCTATGAGAATGAAAAGCTAAAATTAGAAGACGTGCATTCTGTGATTTATTTTTCTGATCGTCCCAATCGCTTAGCAGGGCATATGAGCCTCAAACAATTTGCCAAACAGTGGAGAGAAGAAAAAGAAGATCCTCCAAATGGCGCTCTTTCCATTTTAGAAAATAGTGATGACAGTGTCGTAGAGCTCTCCGATCCAGATGTGGAAAATACCACGATTACCTTCAACATCAAATTGATCAAAGGCAAAATCCCTCAAAAGTTTGAAAGTAGCGCTCTTTTCATTGATCTCGATTCTCCGAGCAATCAATACTTTTCTTATGAGAACTTCCGCGAAGATTTTCATGCTTTAGATTGTTCTTGCGCAGATTCTGCCAAAAATTCATCTCAGTAAAATCTTCTTGTTTTTCTTCGAAAATAATAATTGCAATGTAATTTTCTAAGTTATATAATTTCCCCAAAAAGCATATTTTGATATGAAAATAACCAATAAAGAAGAAGAAATTCCTCTAATCGAATTCTATTCCACAGATACCCAACCTTCAGATATCAAAGACTCCAATAGGTTAGGCAAATGCGTTTTAGCTATTAGTGAAGGAAGAAAAGCTATTGAAACTCGATGTAATAAATCTGCTAGAGTAGGATTAAACATCGTTGCTGGAATTTTTTCTGCAGTGGCTAAAGTTTTCTATATCCCCATTGCTCTTGAAGCTGGCAATCGAATTAGTAAAGGTGGCAAAGGTAGCATGGGGCTTGGCATTGTTTCTGCTATATGCAACTGTAAAGCTTTTTTCATACTAGAAATGTGGGCTGCAAGAGGAATTATTCAAGATTTATTAGGTCCTAAAATAACTGAAAGAACCGCCTTAGAAAAGAAAAAAATTAATACTTGTATAACAGTCTCTTTAGTTATAGCAGCGATAGCCATATCAACGTTCACTCAAATTCCTTATGCCTTACCCGCTGCCGATTACTCACCTAGGAATAAAGCTTTTGTGGGAATATTCAGTCTTGTTGCGAGCATATTCATTCCTACACGTTCGATGCAATTAACCCTCAGTAAGGCATATGAAAAATCTCCTGCAGTTAAAAAAAATCCCACTCTTTCAAAATTTCAGATGGGCCTTGTTCAATTAACTAGAAAAAACCAAGCAGGTTTTATTAGTTTAAATATGATGGGCAAAAAAGAATGGATCTATGATTTAATGTCAATAAAAGGCCAAGAATCCAACTATAATAAATTGATTTCGTATCTTAAATGGATCTGTCTAGAATCAAAAGAAATCCATCCTCAATTAGGAACTTGTTCTCAAAAATATTCGAATTATACTAGCAGAGCATTGGGCCTTTTCATCACAGGTGTTTTTGAATATGCGATAGCTAAATATTCTTTTGAAAAGACAAAAGAGTTGATTTGGGAAAATGATATATTTAGCGGATGTACAGCTTTTGTAACTACAGCTTCTTGTCTATATATTTATGGCGAATCTATCTTGAAAACTTCAGAAAGAATTTTTAATGGAATGCGAGAAATAGTAGGGAAGAAAAGGATTTCAACTTTGGGAGAACAATTATGGCCAAAACTCAATATCGGTTTAAAACTTGAAGAATCAGTAACGAATCTTTTTGCCCTTGGTCCTACGTTTGTAATTTGGGGAGATCTCTTTAAAACTCCAACTTGGGAACATTGGTTTTTTGTTACAACAATCATGGTAGCAAAGTATTTTACTCTTTCCACAGCCTCATTTGATACAATCAATGATTTTACAGAAACTCTCACTTTAGGTGCTGAGAAAAAAGAAATTGTTGAACAAAATAAGGAATTTAAAAGTTTAATATCTACTTTCGAAAACTGTTCTCAAAAAGATTTAGCTCTATTTTTGCTAGACCTCCCTGAGGATCTAAAATCACAGCTCTGTGAAAGAATTGGAATATCTCAGAATGATTTAACCCGTGACTGCCACGATCTTTTTAAGGAAGTAGATTTGGAAATGAGCGCTGATCCCAACTTAGAAGAGTTGGACGAGACGAGAAGCCTTAAAAAAGCTTCTTTGCGGACTATAGCTGTTTGATTGGTGGAAAATACCACGATTACCTTCGACATCAAATTGATCAAAGGCAAAATCCCTCAAAAGTTTGAGGGGAGTGCGCTTTTCATCGATCTCGATTCTCCAAGCAATCAATACTTTTCTTATGAGAGCTTCCGCGAAGATTTTCATGCTTTAGATTGTTCTTGCGCAGATTCTGCAAAATAGTCACAAAAAAATACGTGACTGAGAACCTATTTCTCTAGTAAACTTGTCCTTTTCGCTCGGGTGGTGGAATGGTAGACACAAGGGACTTAAAATCCCTTGGGAGTAATCCCGTGCGGGTTCGAGTCCCGCCTCGAGCATTATTGTAAGTCAATGAGTTATGATAAATCTAAGTCATTAATCATAACTTTAATAAATTCAAATAGCACACTGGCGGCACACTCTCAAATGACAAAACAGGATACTTTGACTTTTGAAGAAGTAGTCGAAAGGCATGTTCCCCTGTTGTTTTCTTGGCTTAATTCTGTTCGTCTCAAAGGCATTTACGATGAGGGATATTCTTCTCAAGAAGATGTTGCTCGTAAGTATCTTGCTAAGTCAGGCACTATTAAAAGATTCATCGTTAGTCTAAAAGGCTCACCCTTCGGTTATATTCAAGTCTATGATGTTTTATCTTCACACAAGTATGCTAAATATCGGTCTTCAAAAGAAGTCACGAAAGGGGTAGATCTTTTTATTGGTGATGAATTTTATCTTAGGAAGGGATATGGATTTCAGGTACTTAAAGAATTTATTCCTTTCTTAGGGCGAGAAGTAGACAGGGTTCTCGTAGACCCATTAAAGGGGAATTCTTCTGTAGAATTGTTTAAAAAATATGGGTTTAAAGAGCTAGAATCAATAAATGGCCATCTTATACTTGCAATAGACATTCGATATACAGCTCGAGCGATTCTCATAAATGAACAAAAGCAAATTCTTCTCATGAAGATTGAAGATAACATTACAATTGATGCTTCAAGACCAGATGACCATTTTTGGGTGACTATTGGGGGAACTATAGAAAAAGGAGAAGATGAGATACAGGCTCTAACAAGAGAAATTCAAGAAGAAACTGGCATTGGAAATTTTGCTATTGGGAAATTAGTATTTTATGGAGAACATACACTGCTTTTTCATCACTTTCCGGTGAGACATTTCGAAAAATTTTATTTTGTATACATAGAAGAAGAGCGAACACATCAAGGTAACTTAACTGAAAATGAAAAAAGAGTGTTTCGTGACATTCGGTTTTGGTCAATTCAACAGCTCTTGTCGGCTGATGAGGTAGTGTATCCACGCAGTCTTGCTCAGGAATTGAGTAGCGCACTTAACGGTGGAATGATTCCAAGAGAAATTACTCTCTAAGCGACAGCTGCGAGGAATGCTTATTTTTAAGTCTGTAAAGAACGTGAAATCCCAAAGGATGGTCTTTTGGGAGCCTGGTATGGTAGAAATCATCATCTGGGTTATGGGTCATGCCTAATTTTTCCATAAGGCTCCATGAGCGTTTGTTGTCTGGTGTGGTAAAAGATACGAGTTCTTTTAATTTCAGAGTATTAAAAGCATATTCCACTACTTTTTCTGCAGCTTCAAAGGCATATCCTTTTCCCCAATGCTCATAGGCAAGCCTCCAGCCTATTTCAATACAGGGAGTGAAGGCTGCAGGAAAATCTTGATAATGCAGTCCGGCAAAGCCGATAAAAGGTACAACTCCAGTGAGTTCGACAGCCCAAAGACCATATTCTTTTTCTCTAAGCTCCTTCTGAATCTTTTCAGCCAGAGAATCGCTTGCTTCTTTAGAAAGAGTTGAGGGAAAATATTCCATAACGCGAGCATCTGCATTCATTTTAGAGAAAAAAGACAGGTCACTGTCTTTCCACTGGCGTAAGCGAAGTCTTTTAGTTGATAGAGATGGTGCTGACATATTCAAACTCTTTATGGATTGCTGGGTTTTTGTTTTAGGGCATCTAGAATCTTTCCGATATTTTCTTCTAGAGAGTGGGTATGTGTGTCTATCTCAAGGTCATATTCGACATTTTCATGGACTTTGAAGTATTGTCCGCGGGCAGAACCTAAACAGCGGTCACCTCTTGCTTGTTCTCGCGCTTCCAAAATTTCTAAAGAAGTAGTCACCCCAACATAAAGCACGTGGTAGTTTTTCAAAGCTTGTTTCCATTCTTCAACTTCAATAGCACCGAAAGCTACATCATCGATAATGAGGTTATAGTGTTGAGAGGCGAGAAGCAGAGCGATGTCTTTTAAACTCCGAACAATCTTCTTTGCAAATGGACCGGCGTGAACATGGTATGTCGGATGTCCTGTTGGGTCTGTATCAGGCTTCCAGCAAAAACCTTGTGGAGCATCGCCTCCTTCCCAATTATTGATTTTACGCGGCATAAAACCAATAATTTTATCGATACCTAAATGGAGAAAAGGTTCGTCGAAGGATTCTTGAAGAGCTTTAGCAAGAGTAGTTTTTCCGGAGCTTGAAGGGCCGTTCAAATAAATGATTTTAGACATCGAAACCTCGTTTGCAAATAGACCATAATATCCCCAAAAATACAGAAAAACGCATAGTAAAAATTTCTTCGTTGTGCCTTGAGTGTGCCATGTTAGTCTACATCATCCATAAGTCAGTAAATTTATAGGGATTATCATATTTTATCAAGGGATTTCATATCCCTTGCATGAATATTCTGTCGCTGATACTCTATCCTCAATTTTCATGAGGAATCTATGGCAAACATACAGGAACGCGTTTCGAAAGATGGGAAGGTTTCCTATCGCGTACAGGTTCGCCTAAAAGGTTACCCATCACAAACAGCTTCTTTCAAGCGAAAAACTGACGCAAAACGCTGGGCTCAGCAAATTGAAACAGCAATTGTTGAAGGGCGTCATTTTAAAACGGCGGAGTCAAAAAAGCGAACGCTTTCTGAATTAATCGACAGATATATAGCACAGGTATTGCCAAATAAGCCAAAAAGTCTTGAAAAGCAGAGGGCTCAGCTTCTCTGGTGGAAACGGCAACTGGGAGCATATGTACTTGCTGATATCACCCCGGCTCTTGTAGCTGAGTATCGAGATAGATTGCTCGGGGAAATTACATGCAGGGGTAAGAAAAGGTCTAATTCAACGGTTGTGCGTTATCTAGCAGCTCTTTCGCATGCATTTACAGTGGCTGTTCGAGAGTGGGGATGGATTGAAGACTCACCTCTTAGAAGGGTGTCTAGGCCTAAAGAACCAGGGGGTAGGGTTCGTTTTTTAGATACTGATGAGCGAATTCATCTATTGGAAACTTGTAAAGAGAGTAGAAATCCTTTTCTTTATCCCATCGTCACCCTCGCTATAGCAACAGGTATGAGAAGAGCAGAGATTTTAAATCTCACTTGGGGAAATGTGGACTTTGAGCGAAGCAAAATTGTCCTTATGGAAACAAAGAACGGCGATAAACGAATTGTTCCCCTATCGAGCCATACAAAAGCCATTCTTTTATCTATCAGAGAGCAAAGCGCAGATGTGTCCTTTTTTGTATTCCCAAGACAAAAGGGACAAAAGCCACAAAAGCCGATTGATATTAGAACTGCTTGGGAAATTGCCCTTGCAAAGGCTGAGATTAGAGATTTTAAATTTCATGACCTACGTCATTGCTGTGCTTCGTATCTTCTGATGAATGGAGCTTCTCTAGCAGAAATTTCCGAAGTGCTCGGACATCGGACACTCGCAATGGTCAAAAGATATGCCCATATGTCCGAAGGTCATGCAGCTAAGATTGTATCAAAAATGAATGAAAATATTTTTGGGTGAATTATGGAAAAAGAGATTGAGCTTAAGAAAGTTTACCTTGAACAGGAGAGGAAGATGACCCCTTTAAAGCCTCATTGGGTGAAAAAAGATTATGTAAGCCCCGAGGATGCTGTTTTGATTTACTATTCCATTGACCCTATTGATTCTGAGCTGCAGCTACCCCGAAACTTACAAATCATCAAGGCTGTAGATTACTTAGGAATTTATGAGGTTTTGATGTCCTCTAAATTTATGAGAGGAGTACGCGGTTATATTATGCTTCAGAAATTTATCGAATGCCTGTCGACAAAGGGCTATGATATTCCAGAGCATCTACAACCTCTACAGCGCGGTTGTAAAGACAATGAATCTGAAGAAGAAGTTCTTGATGGGGAAGAAGCTATTTCAGATTTGTCTTCTATTAAGCTTCCTAATCTTCTTGGAGAAGTTGCTATTCGATTAATGAAAATGGTGTCAAAGCAATCTAAATTTAAGGATAAGCCTGCTAATGAAATCGTCCAACAATCTGATGAGTTCAAATCGTTGCGGGTGGTTGTGAAAGCAATAAGGGATGGCAAGGACTATGAAGATGTGTGGTATCAGCGCAAAACTAGTTCTGTGGGGCCCTTTTCTCGTAAATAATCATGACCCAATATCGGTTTCACTTTTATTGGTCTTTTTTAGCCTCAGAATTCTCAAGCTCAATGTCGTTTTCATTTAAACGAACGTTCATTTCGTTACTTTAGGATTTTTTTCATAACCATTTCCTTAGATGATTTTTTTCATATTTGAAATAAACACATTCAAACTTCAAATAGACGTTCAAAAAGTATGCTGATTAATTTTCGTTTATTACAATTCGGATTGTTAATGTTTGAAAACCAATGAAACCAATAGGAGGTTGTAATGACAAACATAGCGAACGAATTGAATGGGCATATCTCAGTAAGGAATTTGCTGACGGTACCTCAGTTTTCTCAAAAACACCCCGCGTTTAGCCAATCCGCTCTAAGGCATTTGATATTTGATGCAGAGAACAATGGCTTTTGTTGTGTCGTAAAGAGAGTCGGCAAGAGAAAAATTTTGCTTGATGAACATTCTTTTTTTCAGTGGGTTGATGAGCAACAGAAGCAGGAGGGAAGAAAGTAATGAATCCAAGAAATAAACGCCTCTTAGAGGTGCTAGTCATACGAGATAGAGTCTTTGTAAATGAACTCCGCAAGTTAATAGGTGCTTTCAATCCCGCGCAAAACGCGCATGAGCTACGAAGAGCGGGGTGGAAAATTAACACGGGACGCGGTGTTGCAAAAGACCGAGATGGCAAAACTTGTCGACCAGGATTCTACTGGATGGAGCCTCATGAGCAGGCAAGGGTAATAGAATTCCTTAAAGGAGCTGATAGAGCGGCTGGCACCGCTCCGTCAGCAAATGATAACCCCGAGCTTCACAACTCTGAATCACCAGATACTATTGATGATAGCATAGGAGGAAAAAATGACAACCTCCTTTCATGATTGGCAAGCCCCCATTTCTTTGGGGGCCATTGAATTACCTTCTTTTCCTGAAGAGGTTTTTCCAGAAGCTGTTGAAAAATTTATTTGTGAGTTGTCTAGGTCAACAGAAACTCCCCGCGATTTAGCGGGATTAACCGTTCTAGCAGCGCTTGCGACAGTTTCGCATGATAAATATGTGGTTCAAGTGAAACCGGATTATCTGGAACCAGTAAATCTATGGACGGCAGTTGCCCTTCCTTCTGGAAGTCGAAAATCTGCTGTCTTGTCGGCTGCTACTAAACCCATAGAGAAATATGAAAAGCAGAAGCAGTTATTAATAGAACCCTTGATAAAAGAAATCATCTCAAAGAATAAAAGCTTAGAGATGCGAATCAAGGAATTGCGCAATAAAATTGCCCGGGTGGGTGATAGCGGGTTTGAAGCACTGCAACAAGGAATTTTTGAACTTGAACAGAAGGTTAAGGAACCCCCGGCATGTCCACAGCTTTGGACGAGTGATATTACACCAGAGAACCTGGGCGCGCTCATGGTAACCAATAACGAATGCATGGCTATTTTGAGCGATGAGGCAGGAATCTTTGATATTTTAGCTGGCAGATACTCATCTGGTGTTCCAAATCTGGACTTGTTCTTGAAGAGTCATTCTGGTAGTTCAGCTCGTGTTAATCGCATGGGACGCCCTCCAGACCTATTACAGCGAGCGATTCTCACTATGGGGCTAACTCCTCAGCCAGATGTACTGAAAGGCTTGAGTAGAAATCGTGTCTTCAGAGGTAGAGGACTCCTTGGAAGGTTCCTCTATGCATTGCCACCCTCGAATCTGGGGAAGCGTGAACTAAATGCGGCTCCTCTATCGATCGAGATAGAGCAAGCGTATCATGCAGTGCTCGAAGGGATTCTTGCGCATGAAATGAAAGAGAATACTCCTTATAGGCTACTCCTTTCCAAAGAAGCTTATGAAAAATTGCTTACTTATTCTCGGGCTATTGAGATTCAAATGGATGAAGGTGGCTCCCTGGCATTTATGACCGATTGGGCTGGGAAACTGGCAGGTCAAATTGCAAGAATGGCGGCGCTCATTCATATCGCTAGATATGCAATGGGAGAGCCATGGATGAAAGAAATTTCTGAGGAAGACATGCGCGCCGCTATCAAGATAGGCCATTACTTTTCAGTACATGCCCGTGCGGTGTTTGATTTAATGGAAGTAGACCCAGCTATAGAAGGGGCGAGGGTTATCCTTCGTTGGATTGAAAAAAATCGATATGAGCAATTCACGTTTAGAGACTGCCAATATGCTAACAAGAGCCGGTTTAAGAAGGCTGATGAAATGCAAAGAGCTATTGATGTTCTTTTGGAGAATTATTTTATAAGAGAGCGAGAACAGGAAAAAAAGCCCCATCGACCAAGCCGGGTTTTTGATGTGAACCCATTATTATACCAAGAGGACTTGTAGAGCTTTTGTGGCTTTTGTCCCTTTTGACCATAAGGAGAAAAAATGATGACAGATAACTTACCTAAAAAATTAGCCGCCTCAGGAGATGACGATAAGGTATATCTCAAGTATAAATTTAAGGAAAACCCTGACACGGGCCGAAGAGAAGCGTATGAGATTGAGTTGTCGGATAATACGCTTCCAGATTCCCCGGAATTTATGGAGAAGTTGACATGTGCGTTAAAGAATATGACAGGTAGTAGCAATCCTGAGATAGCGGACAGGATAGTGTCAAAGATTGCCTGGGCGATGTCCTCTGATGATGATGAGCATCGGCTAAAAGAAGTTACAACACTACTTCATACCCTCGAGCCTCAAAATGAATCTGAAGCTTTGTTGCTAGGGCAGTTTCTCGCTCTTCAAGATTCGGGGATGCAGTGCCTTCACAATGCCAATTACAATGAGATGTTTTACCATAAGAAGGAGCTTTTTCAGTTATCAGTCAAATTGCTCCGCTGTGCAAATGAAACGATGCAGACTTTGCTAAAGTATCGTTCTGGAGGTAAACAGCTCATACAGGTAATCCATGTTTCGGGGGAGGGGAAGGCTGTGATTGCAAATGAAATGAGGAGTGGGGGGTAGGTGGGAGAAAAATTACGTAATACCCCATGTATAATTGAGAGAAAAGTTGCCACAAAAGTCACAAAAGTATGGGAAAATGCACAGCAAAGTCAAAACGCTCAGGTGAGCAGTGTAAGAATTGGGCAGTCAGGAAGAAGATGACTTGTCGCTTTCATGGAGGAAAATCAACTGGTCCTAAAACGGAAGCAGGCAAAGAGAAAATAAGAGCTCTTCACTATCAGCATGGGTTGCGTTCAAGAGAAGCAGAAGAAAGGCGCAAAAGAGTCAGTAAGCTTATTAAGGATAGCAAGAACTTCTTAGGTTCTTTCGAATGGTAATTGTTGGCACACTCATGGCACACCTGGGAGTGAATAGTGAGGGTATTCTAGGATAGCCTAAGGTAAAGGGATTGAGTTTAACCTTTTGAATATTAGAACAATAACTCTCCTAGACTATCCTTGCTTTTCATTTGGATAAGACTTAAAATCCCTTGGGGGTAACCCCGTATGGGTTCGAGTCCCATCCCGAGCATTTTGGAAAGCGAATTGCGGCGTTGCCGTCGCTTGCGAGTACGTTGTACACGCTTCGCTAGGCGCCTTGCACTTCCCTCCCAAAAGCACGGGACAAGCCTCGAGCATACTGAAACACAGTAAGTTATGTAATGCAGCATAACCTCCTAACAACCGGTGTCACCCTTACTGGGCCAGTAAATAGGAAATTTGATTCATGTCTTCATCTTGAATTGTAAGCAGACCTGTTTCCTACTGATGGGTTGCAGTGAGGGTGTTGAGAAACGAGAAGAGTAGTGAAGAGCCCAAACATTTCCTCTAAAGCAATATGACCATTGAGCCAGAATTGACCGGGAATACCACTTCCATCTCCAGGATTAAAGAGAGCTACTTTATATCCTTGTTTTGCTCCGTGGTGAGCAATGTCCAAACAGCTTTTGTTTGTAACAGTTATATTAGGAATGGAGCTTATTGCAGGAGTGAGCTTTTTATTTGGATCTCCGAAAATGATTTTATCAAAATGTTTTCCTTGTGCATTTGTCGCTCTTCGAAGTGCTTCAACAAAACATTTCTGACCTTCGGGCAATAATTCTGGGGTCATAAAGGCTCCCATTCCAAAGCCACAGAGAACAACAACTTTGTCTTGATTGATTTTGGCTTCTTCAAAGTAATGAAGAAAAATCCTTTCCATTTCTTTGGTATATTTTTCGCTATTCAATGTTCCGTTTGGATTAAGAAACTCTTTTTTGTCATAAGGACTGTAGGCCAAGTTTGGAGCATTGGATGTATATACACGGTAGAGGGGAAGTGGACCCTTTCTGGGAATCGGGTTCCCTTTTGAATCGCAAGTAGAAGCGACTAAGCTAGAAACCATGCGCCCACGAGCTATTGCTTCGTCTTTAGGAGAATTGGAACCAGAACCGAGAATATTTGATAACTGACGGGCAGAGAGGATCGAAGGGTCATAGCTCACCCTTAAAGAGGAGGCTTGTTTTTTGATTTCCTCTCCTGTCAAATAAAATGAGCCACAAGAAAATTGTTTATCCTCAGGAAGGCTCAATGCATTGATCCCCGACCAGCCTGGAAGAGAGCCTTTAGCTAGAGAGTTTGTGAAGCCTTTGGCGCCCATCATCTCAAGTAAGCCTTTCATATTTTTTCGAGCTTTTTGGGCTATATTTGTTAGAGATCCCTCATTGAAGGCGTTATAGTGAATAGGAGAAGAGATTTGATTCATCCAATACTCTTTCTCTCCGAATAATAGGTAGTAGGGACTCATCATCAGAGAAAAGATCTTTGAAATGGCCGTAGCAATTAACGTTAAAGGGTTTAGGTATGCCCACTTGGATTCTGCTGCAATAGGGACAACGGGACGGCTTTGATCGGAAATATTCGAAGGTTTCTTTGAATCAGCTGTGAACACACTTTTTAAAAAATATGCAGTTACTAAGGCTCCTGTAATAATGGCGGTTCCGCCTATAGCCGCTGGTGTCCACGACGCTAGAGGGGGCAAAATCGAGCTTGTTGTTGGGTGTACGCTATTCATAATGGGCCTATCTTAACATAGACTTTGTATTGTTTTCAAGCTGAAGGGAGTGGGTTTAAATTATTTATTTGATAAAATTGTCGGCCCAAAAAAAGTCTTACAGTCCTTGAAATTCCAAATCTGTGGGCCAAATTTGGGCCAATACATCGCTTCACACCAAGTAATTTCTCATAATTTTCGGTATTTCACATAATACACCTTTCCTTTGCTATAGAATGTCACGAGACGTTAGGAGATGTTACGTTGTGTTAGCAAGGTGCTGGCGACTTAAAATCCCTTGGGAGCAATCCCGTGCGGGTTCGAGTCCCGCCTCGAGCATTTTACGATGAAGATTTCAGTTCGGATGCTATAAATTTTGCAAAGGGTTCTATGTCTTCATCGACGCTTGCACATTCTAGTGCCTCAAAATACTTTTTTCGATTTTTTACTTTAACGACTGTCCATGGATATCCGCCTGAGGCTAGCATTACATTCATGAGAAAACGCCCAATTCTCCCATTTCCATCCATATATGGATGGATAAAAACGAAAATAAAATGTCCCAAAATTGCTCTTAC
>JAAKFC010000059.1 GCA_011065225.1 Chlamydiota bacterium | reverse complement strand
ATGTGTCTTCTCTCGGGAGGCGGATATGCAGAAAAAGTGTGCGTCCCAGAGACGCACTGCATCCCCATCCCTCACAATCTCTCTTTTGAAGAAGCAGCCAGTATTCCAGAAACCTTTTTGACCGCCTACCAAGCGCTTTTTCTGATCGGAGAGCTCCAACCGGATCAATGGGTGCTGGTTCATGCAGCTGGTAGTGGCGTAGGAACAGCAGCACTACAACTCGCTCGCCAAATCAATGCAAAGACCATTGCCACAAGCCGCTCCAAAGACAAACTCGAAAAGTGCCTTGAGCTCGGCGCCAATGCCGTCATCAACACCTCGGGAAAAACCTTTGCTAAAACCGTGCTCGAAACCACCGAAGGCCATGGGGCCGATCTCATTCTCGATTTTGTTGGCGCACCTTATTTCCAAGAGAATATGGAGGCACTATCTGTTGGAGGCTGCATCATCTTTATTTCCACTATGGGCGGGAGCAAATTAGGAGATTTTAATTTACTTCCCCTCCTGAAAAAATGGGTCACGCTTACAGGGACAACCCTGCGCAATCGCCCAGCCTCCTATAAGCAAAAACTCGTCGAAGAGTTCAGCCGCTTTGCACTTTCTCGATTAGAGTCTGGAGCATTAAAGCCCGTCATTCATTCTATCTTGCCTTGGGAGAGGGCCGAAGAGGCACACGAGATACTTTCTCAAAATCAGGCCTTTGGAAAAATTGTCCTTTCGCTCTATACTCAAAAAGCATGACCTGGAAAAATCGTTTGATCAAAGTCCTTTTGTGGTTTTTTAATCCCGAAACAACCCGTACTCGCCGTCCCCAAACACCCAGTAGCTTTCTCATTGTATCCACCACAGGCCTTGGCGATACCCTTTGGGGAACCCCTGCAATGCGAGCTATCCGTCAATCCTTTCCCGATGCCGAAATCAGCGTTCTCACTTCCACGATTGGCGCCGCAGTTTTAAAGCACAATAAACACATTGATGAACTCTTTGTCCTTGGCTCTTCGCCTTTTTTTTCCTTTTTTCGTTTTTTCCTCACCCTTCGAAAACGCAAATTCGATGCCATCTTAGTATTCCACACCTCGCAACGGATTGTTCTCCCCTTTTGTGCCCTTCTCGAAGCACCTCAAATAATTGGGACAAGAGGAATCAATAAAGACCTCGATTTTCTTTTGACAAAAGCCCTTCCCCAAAAATATCAGCATGAGATTGACAGACGTCTCGATATCGTGCGTGAGATAGGAGCTCATGTGAGCGACTATGCACTCGAGATCACCTTTCGAAAGCAGGAAGAGCAAAATATCCGCCGCTTTTTAGAAGGGAATGGTATCCCTGAGCACATTCCCCTCGTGGGATTGCATCCTGGAGCCAAAAATGCCTTCAAACAGTGGCCAAAAGAGAGTTTCATCGAGGTTGGAAAGCGTCTGATGCAACACCTCGGCTGTCAAATCCTTGTCAGCGGCGATCAATCCGAAGCTCTTATCGCTTATGAAATCGCCTCAAAAATTCCCGGAGCAATCCCCATTGCAGGTGAATTAGAGCTTTCTTCCTTTGCAGCACTTCTTAAAAAGATGATGGTCTTCATCACCAATGATACCGGTCCAATGCATATCGCCTTTGCGACCCAAACACCCACCATTGCAATCTTTGGCCCTACCGATCCCAATCTATGCGGCCCTTTTCATGTCAAAAACGCCCATGTTCTCGCCACACCAAAGACATGCAATCCTTGCCTGAAAAAAAACTGCGCCGATCCCTTTTGCCTTCTCGCAATTGGGCCCGACGCCGTCTATGATGCTGTACTAACCCAACTTGCCCCCTATCTTGCCTAAGAGCTGAATGGTATTATCAGGCAAGATAGGGGGCAAGTTGGGTTATAATCTAAGCTTTCTGCATACGTCTTTTGAGTTCTTGAAATATCTTTTGTTCTGGTGACCCCGGTTTTGCATTTCTGCCTTCATTTCCAAAAGCATCTATTGTTCTATTCAATTTACTCACTGAGTTTGACAGCGATTGCCTCTCATTCTTTAATATCACAATTTCTCTTCCATAGCGCTTTTTTGCAACTTCTTGCGCAGCAAGTTTATGTGCACCTGTCTTAATATCCTCTAGCAAAGTTTCTTTCATATCTCCAGCGGACATTTCATCTTTGATTTTTCTCTCAAAAATCGTATTCTTTTCTCTTGCAACTTGGAGCTTTTCGTTTAAGTCATTGATTTGACCCTGTGAAGGTCGGGATTTCTGTGCCTTAGCATAGAGAGCCACAACGAGGATTCCGTAAAAACCTATGCTAAACATAATCATCGGTGGAAGCTTCATAAAAAAAGCATACGCAACGCCAGAAACCACTAAAACAAGGTTAGCAAGGAGATGGGCTTTGTCCCAGTTCAGGCTAAAAATACGCCCGAAAAAGGAAGAACATTTGTTTCCTCCATGTTCAGAGAAATGCCGCGGAACCATATTGAGAGAGACGTGTGAGATCATTTTTTCTTTCCTTTGTTTATGTAAAACGGGCAGAGGGTAACAAAAAAATTCATTAAAAACAACTAGGAGATTTGAAAAATGGACCAAAACACCCCATTACTTCAGCCAAATGGATCATCCATCAATTCGCAGCAATACCCAGTAGAGACCGTGAGAAGAGATCTAAAAATTGGACTTGGAGTGGGAGTGTTTGGGGTCTTAGTTTCCATAGCAACAGGAGTTGTACTTAAAGTTTTCCATATTGGATCAGAAGATGCTCCTTTTTGGATTTGGGGCTTTGGAGGAGGCGGGTTTACTCTTTTTACATTGAGAGAAGGGTATAACATCCATCAAGAAAGAGTCCGCATTCAAACGCAAAAAACAGAAACGAATACTCGTGTTCGAGAAGTTTGGAATATAGTCATTTCAAAAATACAAAATCTCGTTCCGGACACAAAGGAAAAAGCCACGCCTGCAGAAACTTTTCAAGCTCTTGTACAAACTATCCAAACAAAAATCCAAGAGCCTAAACCCTCAGATGATACCCAATTAAATCAACTTCGGCAGCAATTGAAAAAACAAACAGACGAGCTTGAGACGACAAAAAGAGAATGTAACGATCTCCAAAGACAGCTTTCTGAAAAAGAAGAAGCCTCTCAAAAAGGACAAAATAATGAAAACCAAATTCAGAACTTGACCTCACAGCTTAATAAAGCACATAAGGACCTTGAAAAGATTCAGCAAAAGCATCAGGAAGATCTGCAAAAAGCTACTGAAGAAATACAATCCCAGCTAAAAGCTAAAAACCAAAAATTTAGAAGTGCAGAAAAGAAACTGAAAAAATTAGACGCTCAATTACAAGAAGCACTTAGCACATCTCAGACACAAGAAGAGCAATCCAAAAAACAGATTGAGAAACTAGAAACAAAATTGACGAAGGCGAGAACAAAATATGCCGAAGCAGTAAATGGGGTCCCACAGCTTTTATCAGCTATTAAGAAAGCTCGCAAACTTTTGGGAACTGGAGGCAAAAGCTCTAATGAACCTCTTGTTGAATATCAATTAAACGATAATAACCATCCCCTCTTTTCTCTTGTAAAAGCAGTTAATCGACTCACCGGACATGTAAATGATCTCTATTTTGAATCCGAGAATTCTGTACATAGTACTCCCACAACTTCAAATTCGAAAATAGATAGCACTCTAGATAACTCTGTAGATTTGACACCAAATACCTCTGTAGATTTGACACCAGATACCTCTTTTGAATCGACATCAAATACTCCAAATCTTTCTCCAATACCCTCTCTAACAAACTCACCAAAAAAGTTAGTAAAAACACGAAAAGTCGTTACTTTCGACTCCCCAGGAACAGATGCTATGGCAAATGCAATGGAAAAATTTTAATAGGAAAACTCAATGCAAGAATTGATTCTAAAATTACACGCCATTGGCGCAATTAAATTTGGAAGTTTTGAAATCAAAAAGGATTTTCTCTCTCCCTTTCAAATTGATCTGAAAGGGGTGATTTCTCATCCTCAAGTTGCCAAAGAGTTGTGCACCTGTTTTTGGGAAAAAGCCATGCATCTCTCGTTTGATCTGCTCTGCGGCGTCCCTATTACGGCAAGCTGTATTGCCACCTACCTCGCTTGGGAGCAGGAGCTTCCCCTTGTGGCGCTCCATGAGGGTCATGTCGAAGGGATATATAAGACGGGACAGAAATGTCTCGTCCTTCAAGATATGCATTTGTCAGCAGCGCATACTCTCGATACAATTGAAACGCTCGAAGAGGAAGGGATCAAAGTGCGCGATGTACTCACGTTTCTCGACTTAGGGCTGGGGGCAAAGAAAAAGATCAAAGGGCGTGGCTATGTCGCACACGCTGTAATTGGAATGCCTGAAGTTCTGCAAACTCTTTTTGATGCCAAAAAGCTTGCAGGAGATAATTTTAAGCTAGCCAGCGACTTTTTAGAAAATGTCTAAGCATGTAGCCATTATTGTTCTCAATTGGAATGGAAAAGAAGACACGCGAAAGTGCCTCATCTCTTTACAAGCACTTACATATCCCCACATCGAAATTTTTATTATTGATAATGGCTCAACCGATGGCTCTAAGGAAGTTTTTCGAAAGGAATTTCCCACCCTTCGCCTAATTGAAACGAAAGTCAACCTTGGCTACGCCGGGGGCAATAATGTGGGTATCGAGATTGCTCTCAAAGAAGAATTTGATTTTGTATTCGTTCTCAACAATGACACAGTGGTCGATCCGGGAATTGTGGAGGCGTTTCTCTCTGGGTTTTCTGAAGAAAAAGTCGGCATACTTGGCGCCAAGATCTATCGAATGGACGAGCCAAACAGGCTCGATCACCTTGGAGGTCTATGGAACCCAAAGAAAATAGACTTTGACTATGTCGGTTACCGGGCAATCGATGGAGAAGAGTACAGCTCTTCAAAAGAACTCGACTATGTCTGCGGAGCTGCTCTGATGATGCGGCGAGAGGTTCTCGAAAAAGTGGGGCTTTTTGACCCTCGATTTTTTCTCTTTTGGGAAGAGGCAGATTTCTGTTTCCGGGCTCGGCGAGCTGGTTTTTTGGTGAAAAATTGTCCCGAGGCAAAAGTGTGGCACAAGATCTCGGCTTCTTTTACGGGTGGTAAACCCCACGCAGCCTATTTTGTTTGGCGAGGTCGTCTTCTTTGGATTGAGAAAAATTTTTCAGGAGTGAGAAGGTTTTTTTATTTTGCTCGCCTTTTAGGGGGAAAATTCTCAGCTTTTTTCTTTTCGAAACAAATGCGAAAAGTCCAACTCCTTTTGCAAAAGTGCGCTGGGAAAGATACCCAGCGCAACAAGGTGCGGATTCAGCAGATCGATGCAGCCCTTTGCGGCATGGAAGATTATCTCTTTAAACGCTTTTATGCTGGACGTTCAAAAAATTTCATGAATTGCGATTAATTCTCTTCTCTTGCATTCTTAGGATGTGGGTCCTGTAATTGGACCAGATTAAGGATGCACGTGATGAAATCGATTGCAACGTTATTCATTTTTCTTTCACTCTTGTTTTTGACTGGATGCGAAAAGAGATTGACGATTGTCAATGATATTCCTGAGCGGGAAGCCAATGAAATTGTTGTTTTTCTCGCCAGCAAAGGAATCCCATCAGAAAAGATTCAGTCCACTACAGCTGCAGGCCCTGTTGCAGAAGCAGAAGGCACCAAATGGAGTATTGCAGTTGACGAAAAACAAGAAGTCGAGGCCATGGCTATTCTCAATCGCAATGGATTGCCTCGCAAAAAAGCTACTAGTCTACTCGAAATCTTTGCCAAAACGGGTTTGATTTCTTCTGAACGTGAAGAGAATATCCGATTTCAAGCAGGTCTTGCGGCGCAACTTGCAGGAACCATTCGTAAAATCGATGGTGTCATCGATGCCAATGTCGAACTCTCTATTCCCCAAGAAGAAGGCGTCATTATTCCTGGAGCAGAGACGGCGCAAAAGAAAAGAATCACAGCCGCTGTTTTCGTCAAACACAATGGCATTCTCGATGATCCCAATAGCCATCTCGTCACCAAAATCAAACGCCTTTTATCTGGGAGTATTGCAGGACTTGATATCAATAACGTGACCGTGATTTCCGATCTCTCTCGTTTCACTGATATCACGCTTAAGGAGACAACTGAAGACATCACCCCTAAGGCCAAAGAATATGTGAGTATTTGGTCTATCGTCATGAGCAAAGGTTCTGCCAGCCGTTTCCGCACTCTCTTTTTCCTCTTGATTTTTGGGATGATCTTCTTTGCTGTGATCGGTGGCTGGATGTTTTGGAAGTTTTATCCCTTGTTGCGCAAGAAAGGGATGAAAAAACTCTTTAGCCCTATCCCTTTCCGAAATAATAAAGAAAAGGAAGAAGAACCCCCTTCTGAAACCCCATGAACCTATCATTATGAAACCTACAACACTAATGGTTTGTAAAGGATTGATTCCACCTGATCGGCAAGAAGCTCTTGTTGCTCTTTTGCCTCGGGATGATCAAGTACTCTATCAGCAGCTTCCCTCCCCTACGCCTTTGAAGGGAGAGCATTTGCAGTGGGACCTGCTCGATCACCTCCATTTCACTTGGCTTGCTCCTTATTTGCGCACGCTAACAGAGGGAGAAATCCGCTCTTTTATCTCTGTACTAAAGCCCACACAGGCCCATGGGCTTGAGAAGCTACTTGGCTTTGAAAATCACTTTCCTACCCTTCCCAAAATATCGAGAAAAGCCCTTCGCAGTATGCTTCTTTCTTACATAAGACAAAACAAAGAGCTCGTACCTTTTGCTTTTCTGCCTGAAAATTCTCTCAATCGACTTTTAGGCCTCTCTTCCGATCATTTAGCGAAATTGATCAGCTATTTAGGACTACATGATCTCTCTTTTGAAATGCGACAGATCATCGACACCAAAGAACTCAAAAAGATTTTTGCGAGCGTATCGAAAAAAGAAGGAGAATACCTCAATGCTCTAGTCCTGCATCGTGAGCCGCTTGTATTTCAACGCCTTTTTCTCGGCAAATGGGATGGGAGCAAAGAGCAGCTGCACAAAATTCTCGAAGAAAGAGGAGCAAATCGCCTTGCCCATGTTCTCTATGAAGCCTCTGAAAGCTTGACTTGGTATCTCACTCATGCCCTCGACATGCACATCGGCAACATGGTTCTTAAATTCATTGAAAAACCCACGCATGCGCGCGCCGGGGAAATTCTCTTGGGACAAATCGATAAAATCTTACAATTTTTCAAACCAGGAGGCGAATCATGAAATGGTTTTCGCTTCTCTACCAAGGAGATCTCCACCCGTCCTCTGATGAAAAAGTGATTGCGGCAAACGATTATAGCAAGCTTGTGAAGGCGATAGAAGTACTTGAAAAGGCACGTGAAGATGCAGAAAAATTCCTCGAAAACACCGAAAAGGAATGTGAAGGCCTTCGCGAAAAAGCCAAAGAGAAGGGTTTTGAAGAGGGTCTTGAAAAATTCAATGAACAGATTTTCTTTTTAAATGAGCAATTAAAGACGATTCGTCTCAATTTGCAGCAAATGGTGCTTCCCATTGCCCTAAAAGCAGTCAAACGAATTGTTGGAAAAGAATTAGAAACATTTCCCGAGACCATTGTGGACATTGTGATGCAAGCAATTGCCCCCATCGCGGAAAGCCATCAGATCACCATCTTTGTAAGCAAAGAAGATAAAAAATATCTCGATGCCCATAGACCCAAGCTCAAAGAAATCTTGCAGCAAGCAGAGATTTTGACCGTGCAAGAAAAAAGTGATATAACTCCCGGCGGTTGCATCATCAAAACAGAAGGGGGAATGATCAATGCCACGCTCGAAAATCAGTTTAAAGCCCTCGAAAGGGCCTTTGAAAAATATAAGCAAAATACGTAACATAGTTTAGTAAACAACTCCCGCCTAAAGGCGGAAGCTTTATGGTTAGCCCTTTAGAACTACCACCTGCGTGCGATTTACGGCGCACGTTGCCTTAGGGGTGCCTAAGGCAAACCTGCAGTGATTTCGACTTGCATTCAAGTCGGCGTGCTGCTGGTTTCCACACAAACAAGTAAAAAGGTGTCTTTCACGAACACCTAAACAA
>JAAKFC010000058.1 GCA_011065225.1 Chlamydiota bacterium | reverse complement strand
GTCTCCTTGTGAAATTTCCGATTTTTGAATCACGATCTGTATACAAAGGATGATTTTTTAATGGGAAGGTCCTTATGATGGCTCCATGACTTTGTCTTGGCTTCTCATCCTCCTTGGAATGTTCCTTCTTTATTTGGGAGCAGAGCTATTAGTTCGCTCTGCTGTGCAAATTGCTCTGCATTTCAAGGTGCCCAAACTCGTCATTGGTCTGACGGTTGTCGCCTTTGCCACCTCGACCCCAGAGGCCTTGGTGAGTATTTTTAGTCAGCTCAAGGGCGCTGCCGGCGATATCGCTTTGGGAAATGTCCTCGGCTCCAATATTGCCAATGTTGGCCTGGTTTTGGGAGTTTATCTCATGATCCGCCCCTGCGATGTAACGCATGGAATGAAATGGCAGAAAATGCCGATTTTGTTTGTGGTTTATTTGCTCTTATTTCTTGTGATGGTCGGGGGGAAAATCAGCAGAATTGAAGGCATTTACTTATTCCTCGTCCTGATCTTTTACAATATTTTCCAATACTTTTTTCCCCCAAAGAAAGCAGAGCTCGAAGAAGAACTCAAAGTGCACGATGAGGTGAAAAGGCCGCCGGTCAAAATCACTCTTCCAATTTTTGCCGCGATCGGGAGTGCTGTGCTGCTCATTTTGGGAACGCAAGCTCTTTTGGATGGCGCTTTGAAAGTGGCAGAACATTTTCAGATTTCTGAGCGAGTCATTGCCATTTCCGTTATTGCTTTTGGTACATCTCTACCAGAGCTGGCCACTGCCCTTGTTACCGCGTTTCGCAAAGAACAAGAAATTCTTGTGGGAACGGTCATTGGAAGCAATATTTTTAATCCGCTGCTCATCATTCCATTTGCTACGATGATCAACCCGATTTATTTTTCCCAAAAAATGCTGCTCATCGACTTTCCCTTGATGGTTGCTTTTACGGTTCTTTTATGGGTCTTAATGGTGCTTGGAAACAATCGTTTATCACGCATTGATGGCTCCATTTTGCTCCTGTCCTATGTCTCCTATGTGACGTTTCTTTTTTTCTCTTGAGAGGAAAAAATTTTATGGACGAAAAGATTGCGACTACTATATATAGTGGTTATAGAAAGACAAAACTACCAGATCTGGTAGAGGCGCCCTTAACCCTCAAGTCTTTAGGAGAACATAATATGACCAAAAAAAGCCCATCTTCATCCGCTACGATTGATGCAGATAGCGAGCTCAATCACTTCACTGTTGTGAAGCGCAATGGCAGCCTCGTTCCATTTCGAAAAAAGCGGATCTATCACGCAATTGAAGCGGCATTTCGCGATACAAAGCAAATGCCAAAAAATGAATCGCTCCCTGAAGATTTGGTGCAAGTCGTAAAAGAAACAACAGAAGCAATTTTGCAAAAATTGGGGCAGTTTGCTGCAAAAGGGACATGCCTAACGGTTGAGGGAATTCAGGACGTTGTCGAGGTCACCCTCATGGATCAAGGGCACCATGATGTGGCGCGCGATTATATCATCTATCGTGACAAGCACAAGCAACTGCGAGAAGACTCTCCCCAAAATCTCAAAGTGCTACGCAAAGATGGCACTAAAGCTCGCTTCAACCCAATGAAGGTAGCATCAACTTTAGAAGTGGCCTTTCGAAAAAAATACCTGATTGAAGGACCTTCTACACAAGAGATCATCGATTCGGTGAATCTGGTGACGCAAAAAGTGGTAGCTAGGATTTCTCATCTTCATAAGGAAGGAGTAGAGCTGACGACAGCGCTCGTTCAAGATGAAGTAGAAAATCAGCTGATGCGCGAGGGTTTCTTTAACGTGGCTAAAGAAATGATTTTGCGGCAAGCAGGAGTCTTTCCTGTTAGAGAGGAGCAATCCAAGGAAGAAGAGTTAGATCCAAACGCCCGTAAGTTTACTGTATTTACTGAAGCGGGGATAAGCAAAACGATCACTGATAAGCAGCTGCGCAAGCGGATTGTCCATGCGTGTCGTGGGTTAGAAAAAGAGGTTTCTGCTAAGGATTTGCTCGATCTGTGCATTCTCAATTTTTATGAGGGGATCAAAGAAAAAGAAGTCGATCAGGCATTGATTATGGCAACACGCGCCCAAATCGAAAAGGATCCGGCTTATTCGAAAGTGGCATCTCGTCTTCTTCTCGATGTGCTCTATCGCGAGTCAATGGAAGTGAGTGCTTCTGATAGCAAATTGAAAAACAGACACAAAGAATACTTCAAATCGTATATCAAGCATGGAATCTCCATTGATCGTCTCTCTTCTGAGCTTGAGAAATTTGACCTCGACAAGCTCGCTGATGCAATGGATCTTGAGCGCGATGATCGGTTTTACTTGCTTGGGTTGCAAAATCTCTATGATCGCTATTTCATTCATGACAACGAAAGGCGCTTAGAAACTCCGCAGATCTTTTGGATGCGCGTTGCGATGGGGCTTTCAATCAATGAGGACAAAAAGAAAAATGAACGGGCCATTGAATTTTACCATATCCTTTCTCAATTTCTCTATACATCAGCGACGCCCACACTTTTTAACTCGGGTACTTGCACATCGCAATTGAGTTCATGTTTCCTCTCTACGGTGATGGATGACCTCGAACACATTTTTAAAATTGTTTCTGATGATGCCAAGCTATCGAAGTGGGCTGGAGGCCTCGGCAATGATTGGACAAATGTTCGCGCAACTGGAGCCCGCATCAAAGGAACCAATGGTCGCTCACAAGGGGTCATTCCTTTCCTCAAAGTAGTTAATGACACGGCAGTTGCTGTCAATCAAGGAGGCAAAAGAAAGGGAGCTCTTTGTTGCTACCTCGAGACGTGGCACCTCGATTTAGAAGATTTTCTCGAACTGCGCAAAAATACAGGCGATGAACGGCGCCGCACGCACGACATGCACACCGCCAACTGGATCCCCGATCTCTTTATGAAGAGGGTGAATGACAATGGGATGTGGACTCTTTTCAATCCAAGCGATGTACCCGATTTGCATGATCTCTATGGACAAGCCTTTGAAAAGCGGTATGTCGAATATGAAAAGATGGCAGATGAAGGCAAGATCATCCTCTTCAAACGGCTCGAAGCATTGCCACTCTGGCGCAAGATGTTGAGCATGCTCTTTGAAACAGGACATCCTTGGATCACATTCAAAGACCCATCGAATGTCCGCTCAACACAAGATCATGTGGGCGTTGTCCATAGCTCAAATCTTTGCACAGAAATCTTGCTCAACACGTCGAGAGAAGAAACCGCTGTGTGCAATCTGGGATCCATTAATTTGGCGGCCCATATGACCAAAGAGGGACTCAATAAAAAACAACTGGCCATAACGATTAAAACGGCTGTGCGGATGCTTGATAATGTGATCGATCTCAATTTCTATCCCATTCCAGAGACACGCAATGCCAATGCAAAACACCGTCCTATTGGGCTGGGAATCATGGGTTTTCAAGACGCCCTCTACATCCAAAATATCAGCTACTCTAGCCATGAAGCAGTTGAGTTTGCCGATGAAAGTATGGAATTCATCTCTTATCACGCCATTCTCGCTTCCAGTGAACTGGCAAAAGAACGGGGCATTTACGAATCCTATAAAGGCTCAAAATGGGATCGAGGCCTTTTCCCAATCGATACAATTGCTCTTCTCGCAAAAGAGCGGGGGCAAGAAATTGAAATGGATACAAGTGTGAAAATGGATTGGACACCAGTGCGCGAATCGGTCAAAAAACATGGAATGCGCAATAGCAATACCCTGGCAATCGCACCCACAGCTACAATCTCCAATATTACAGGGGTTACCCAGTCGATAGAGCCCACCTATCGCCATTTGTTTGTGAAGTCGAATCTTTCGGGCGAATTCATTCTTCTCAATGTCTTTTTAGTTCACAAGCTGAAAGAAATAGGCTTATGGGATGAACAGATGATTGACGATTTGAAGTATTTTGATGGCATGATCAATGAAATTGAACGAATCCCTGATGACATCAAACAAATGTTTCCCACTGCATTTGAAATCGATCCCGAATGGATCATCGAATGCGCCAGCCGCAGGCAAAAATGGATCGATATGGGACAATCGCTCAATCTCTATTTAGCCGAGCCAAGCGGGAAAAAGATCCATCAGATGTACATGATGTCGTGGAACAAGGGAATCAAGACAAACTATTATTTGCGCACACTGGCCGCCACACAGATTGAAAAGTCGACAACGGACATCAATAAGCGCGGACTGCAGCCACGCTGGATGAAAAACAAATCGGCTTCGGATTCGATTGAAATAGAGCGAGAAGAAGAAGATAAACCTTTAGTGTGTGATTTAGAAGAGGGCTGCGAGAGTTGTCAATGAGGCTAAAAGACAAATTTCAAACTGGCAGAATGAGTTTTGCAATAGTCTCAAAAGGAGGTAATAATGACGCTAAAACTTGAAAAAGAAAAAAAGAAGGCCAAGCTTGATATAAGCAAGCGGGTAGATGCAAACAATAAGAGGCTGATCAACTGCAATACAGTCGATGTCAACCAACTGATGCCTCTCAAATACAAATGGGCTTGGGAGCACTATTTGAATGGCTGTTCCAACCACTGGATGCCCACTGAAGTATCCATGGCAAAAGATATCGAGCTCTGGAAGTCAAAAGACCTCAGTGATGATGAGCGACTCGTCATCATGCGCAACCTCGGTTTTTTTAGCACCGCGGAAAGCCTTGTTGGGAACAACATCACCCTTGCCATCTTCAAGCATGTGACCAATCCTGAAGCGCGGCAATATTTGCTCCGCCAAGCTTTTGAAGAAGCGATTCACACACACACTTTCCATTACATCGTCGAGTCTCTTGCCCTTGACGAGGGAGAGGTGTTCAACATGTATAATGAGGTGAATTCTATCCGAGAGAAAGATGCTTTTGAAATGCAGCTGACAGCTGACATCATGAAGGATGGATTCAAAACGGATACTGCAGAGGGAATCCAAAAATTTCTCGAAAATCTGATCGGATTCTATATCATCATGGAAGGGCTCTTTTTCTATAGCGGTTTTGTGATGATCCTTTCTTTTCATCGGCAAAATAAAATGAAAGGCATTGGAGAGCAATTCCAGTACATCTTGCGCGATGAGACAATCCATCTCAACTTTGGGATTGATTTGATCAACGGGATCAAAGAGGAAAATCCCCATATCTGGACACCTAAATTCAAGAAGCACATTATTGCTCTCATTCATGAGGCTGTAGATCTTGAGATCAAATATGCAGAAGATTGTTTGCCACGCGGCATTTTAGGGCTCACAGCGCCCATGTTCCGCGAATATGTGCAGTACATTGCCAATCGCCGCCTTGAGCGCATTGGCTTGCCTCAGCAATTCAAAGGTGCGCGCAATCCGTTCCCTTGGATGAGCGAGACGATCGACCTCGGCAAGGAGAAGAATTTCTTTGAGACAAGGGTGACTGAGTATCAGTCTTCTTCGAATTTGACATGGTAAAAAAAGCCTCCGAGAACTCAGGATCAGCTTAGAGGGCATCTACAAAGTCATTCCACTGCTTATGAGAGCAATCTTTTTCCCTAAAAGAACGTTCTGGAGGACGGAGCAAACTCAAGTTGAGTTTGTGGAGTTCGAAGAACGTCTTATAGGGGAAAAGATGGCTTTTATTGGCAGCGGAATGAATTCACATACACCCTCTTATACTCTCAGCAGTGAAAGCACTTTATAGACACCTCTAAAGAGACGATTGCATAGTTAATTTCTCAGATTTTCTTTTGATAATTGAATGCTTTCAAAATCTCCTTAGCCATCTCCATGATCTTTTTCCATTCCGAGCTTTTTAAGAACACTTGTGGCAGATAGCTTCGATCCATTTCGATTGCAAAAATTCTTACTTCATCTTCAAACTTCTTCAGTAGGGGATATTGAGCATCTGAAATTGCAAAATCTTTGTATTTTTCCAAAATCGCTTCACTTTCGTCTAGAAAATAATTAACGAATTCACCAAAATCATCGCACTCAGGCCCCCGTCCTTCTATCCATACCCTATCTTGATATTCCTCATCAGAAACATGAACAATTGTCCTAATAAAAGTTTCCATTATCTGTTTCCTATCTATATCTTTCATGCACGTACTTAGTCACCCCTGTAAACGAATTCTTCAAAAGGTATATGAGCTTCGGGAGCTTCATGAAATACTGGATTACCAAATTTATCAAAAGCCTTGCCATCTTTCATTTGAACTACGTAAGGCCTTTGTTGGCTCGGATGCGGGCTGTGTGGTTTCCCAGGCATAACTCTCACAGATGTATGAATATTTTCCGGATGAATGTACTTTATGCCCGCTCCATTTTTTGAAAGTTTGACTCGATAATTTTCCGGAATTCCCTTCGGCCTAGGAAATGTTCGAATTCCCGTTTGATGGATCAACTCTCTTGCTTCTACTTCTGGCATATACTTGCCTACATAAGATTTTAAAAAAATTTCTGCTCTATTAAAGCTCTCAAAAGATGTACGCATTGCCGGTTTGTTGACGAGTGTCTCAAAAGTAGTGACAACAGTCTTTTCTAAAGACTCGGCTTTTTCTAGCTGGGCAATTTCGCGAGCAGTGAATCCCAATTCTTCTGCGAGAACTACAGTTTCTTTTCCAGCTTCGATAGCTTCTCTAAATTTCGAAATGTTCAACCCATTGGAGAAATTGCCAGGAGGTGGCAGCAATCCAATTGCAAAATCATTCATTGGGTCATTTGCTTTGGCTTCTGCAGAATATTGCTCTGCTTGGTCCGTCGAAAAGGCCTGGTCTATTATCTGATGGCCTTTGTCAATAAAATTTTCATAATTTTCCTTAGGACTCCCCATCAAATCATTAGTATCTGGCGGAATCATGTTTTGAGGAATAATTCGCGAGCTAAGATCTTTGAGCTCTTCCCCCAGTTGCGGGATAATTGAAGCAATTTCGGAAATTCCCTCTAAAGTTTCATGAGCGAGGATTGAGCCAAGATTCCTTGCTTTTTCCCCAAAGGACGGGTCTCTATGGACATCTGAACTTTGAATAATAACATCCTCGGCTGCAAATTCTTTGAAGGAAGAAATATGCTCATCAATAATTGCTCTCAAAATGGGTGCTTCATTGGTAGTTTCAAGGGCAGGAGTAGTATCGATAGAAGGTAGAGAGGAAGAGGGAGAAGACTCTTTCGATGCGGGTTTACTTTTTTCTTTCTCATTGGATCCAGATGATGCAGCTGCTCCAGCAGCTCCTGTAGCGGCGGCGGCTGCCCCTGCAGAAGGAATTGCCACGACAGCGACAACAACAACAGTTGCTGCTACAACGATAGCAGCACCGATAATGATCTCTTTTTTGTGCTTCTTGACGAATTTTTTGGTTTTTTTCCAATTCTTTTTAACCCAGCTCTTGCACAAGATGACTTCACTCTCGCCATTATAAACAGCAGGAACAAATATACATTCACCATCTTCTCCAGAGGAAAATGCATATTGGAAAAACTCATCTTTTTGACCCAGCAATACGGCAATGTCATTTTCCAAATCAAGAAATTCATCGGAATCACCAGGAAGGGCTCCTTTTTTTGCTAAACGGGCTAGGAAATGATTCATTCTCTCCAGGTCTTCTGGAGAGCATCTTTCTTCGAGATCACCCGACTCAAGTTCGTCAAGGAGATCCATGATTTCGTCATAGGAAAAGAAGTGATTAGGATTTGTAAGATTATTTTCCTCATCTATTTTAAGATTCACCCTATGCACAGGTATGGTTGTTCGTGGAAAACTTTCCTGAGAATACAGAAGAAGAGATGGGGTTGTAATGAGAAGTAACGAGTGGGTAAAAATCTTAAGATTGCGCATAAGATTCTCCGAGTAATCAGTTTTAGTCGCTTGTATACACATTCCGATTCAAGAATTGGTTTTTGACGACGTCGGCTATTCCTCAAATTTTTCTTCTGTTTCTCGCTCCGTGTCTATGAACACTGAAGCTCGTCGCAGATGGAAAATTTGAGGGCCTCCTGGCCAAATTTCCAATTCTTGAATCGGAATGTATATAAAATTTATGATTCAAGCATGCGCATGAATTACAGTCAATCGACTTCCGGTTGAACTCTCTTGAAGGTCACAGTATCAAAAGAAATCCCTGGCCTGCTTCCCGCATCGACAGCATCCATCAAGGTGAG
>JAAKFC010000057.1 GCA_011065225.1 Chlamydiota bacterium | reverse complement strand
ATAAATAAAATCGATATTTCTCATTTTATGAATATCTGATTTCCCTTCCGCCGGTTTTAAATGATCAAAAACATTAGAATAAAGAGAAGAAAAAAAGCATGTCATCAAAACAATAGCTACATATCTATATATAAACATAAAAAATTGTCCCTAATTTTAAATTTGGTTCTATACACAAGCAAACTCAAAAATTGGATTTTCCCTTCCCTTGCATCTTTGGAATTCAAACTTCGAATCAATCCAAAATTTCTCTTTAAAAAGCATCGTACTCAAATTTGCATCTTTTCACATGAATATCACAAAAAAATATAAATTTATCTTTTTAATAGTCAATGATTTCACTCTACTCTTTCCTTAGTATTATGGATTCCAAGATCTTTTTTCTGTGCCATCAATTCACTTTCTACGATTGTTTTCAGATCCGAATAAATTGGTTCAAATCTTAGAATTTTTCTAGATAAAGCTGGGTCTGCAACCATTTTCGTGAGTTCACCTTCTCTAGCTGGTTTATTTTCAACAGGAAGAGATTTTCCTACACATGATTCAATCATGTGAATGACTTCGTTCACCGAATACCCTTTTCCTGTACCGAGATTTAAGCAATAACTTGTTTTTTTTGCTAGAAGATAGTTCAAAGCAAGTTGATGGGCTCTAGCGATATCCATCACATGGATGTAATCTCGAATCGCTGTTCCATCAGGAGTATTGAATTGTGTGCCAAAAATGGGGAGTTTGATTTTTGGATTAAGAGCAATTTCAATAGCTTTTGGAATTAAAAAATTTCTCAAATTGCCTGCTCGAATGAGGCCTGCTTCATGATCGATTCCCGCTGCATTAAAATAACGAAGAATCACATAGTCTAGACCATAAGCATTTGCAAAATCTTGAATCATTTGCTCAACGACATGCTTACTAAACCCATAAGGATTTATGGGTTCTTTTTTTTCTTTTTCACATATTTGAGAAAAGTTTTTTTCCCCATAAACAGCACAACTGCTGGAAAAGATAATTTTTTTAACATCGTATTTTTTCATACAATGTAGTATATTTAAAGACCCTACAATGTTTGTACGGTAGTAAGAATCGGGATCGAGAGTAGAATCGAAAATATTTGTCAAAGCAGCAAAATGGATAACAGCAACTGGGTGGTATCTCTGAAATGCTTCTTCTAGCTTTTTAGAGTCGAGAAGATCACCCTTTATGAAAGGGCCCCACTTAACAGCTTCTTCAGATCCATTTATTAAAGAGTCATAGACAATCGGGTTAAATCCCTTTTCCCGGAGTGCCTTGCAAGTATGACTTCCAATATACCCTGCTCCCCCCGTTACAAGAATATTGGCATTTTCAGAGTACAAAAAACAAGAAAATAAAACGGCAAGTATTAAAATAGTTGTCTTCAATTTATAAACTCGTATTTGTTTGTTCAATTTCTATAGCTAAGAGGATTGTTGAATTCAACAAGACGTGCTACATAATTTTATGTAAAGCAAGTCAAAATTTGTAGCTAATATACGATATCTTGCCATCCATAGCAGGTTTTTTGGAACAAAAAACTCTTTGCTGTCTTCATTTCTGAGAAATATCCGATAGTTTTACAACTAGAATACTTTATGGTTTACCCTCTAAGAGGGTGTTTAAAAATTGCTTTCGCCGATAGAAGCAGAAATTTTTTCCTAGAAGGGCCTTCTGGAGACCGGAGCAAGCTCATATGAGCTTGTGCAGGTCGAGAAGGTTCTTATAGGGGAAAAGATCGCTTCTAGTATCGGTGGAATGATTTTTTAAATACCCTCTAAGAAACTGTCTGTGAACCCGCCCTAAAGGACGGGGTGTAATTTGGAAGGGGCTCGTACCCCTCCCAAAATGTGGATTTAAACTACCCGGCCCTGAAGGACCGGGTTTTCTTTTACCCGGATAAACTGCTTTGGAAAGCAGAGCAAACTTTGAGAAGTTTGTGTAGCTCGAAAAGCTTCTCATAGGAAAAAAAGATGGCTCCCATAAGTAGTTGGAAGAATTTGTGGACAGTCTTCAATGAATCTTCGAAAATATGTTTGGTCATAATGGGTTAAAGCTGTATAAGTGTTGAGAAAATGAAACACCAACCACGAGAAATAGAATGATTGATCTAGCAGATATTCCTTGGGAAACTTCATCCCACTATGAATATTCGATTCAAACAGATTACAGCAAGCAAAAACAGATTAAAGAACAAGCTTATCGTATGATGGACAAACTGGAAGGCTGGTGTTCAAGAACGAAGGCAATGGTTTTAATGGACATCATTTTTAATCATCGCCCCAAAGTAGTTGTGGAAGTGGGAGTTTACGGTGGCAAATCTTTAATTCCGGTGGCTTATGCATTGAAGTCTCTCGGAGAGGGCATTGTTTATGGTATTGATCCTTGGAAAATCACTGATTCAGTTGTTGGATTCGACGGTGCAAATTATGATTGGTGGGGAATGCTAGATCATGAAATGATTTATAAGGGGTTTATCAAAAAAGTTCGCGAATTTCAACTAGGGCAATATGTCAAAGTTATTCGATCCACGTCTGCCGAAGCTCCACCTATTTACGATATTGACCTCATTCATATAGATGGAAATCACTCAGAAGATTCTGCTTATTTTGATGTACAGAAGTGGGTGCCGTTAGTAAGAGATGGAGGCATTATCATTTTTGATGATGTGGATTGGGCTACAACTCGAAACGCTGTGTCTTGGTTAGATGAGCATTGTTATAGAGTAACAACTTTTCAGGGAGATAATGTTTGGGGATTATGGATAAAGAAATAGTTCCAGTGCAATTTAATCCATGTTTTTAAATAGGATTTTTTTATTTTTTGCAATTTATCATTTTTCTTTCCTTCACTCTGATGTGACTGACCATTTAAAAAAAATTGATGGAAAAACTGATGCACATCGAATAAGGAATATCGACTTCATCTATATGATCAATTTAGATCAAAGACCTGAAAAATTTGAAAGATCGATTAATCAATTGCATCCTTATGGCATTTATCCTTATCGCTTTTCAGCTGTTAATGGCTGGGAACTAAGTTTGGAAGAGATTAATGATGTAGGGGTGAAGTACACTCCTGATATGGATAGTAATATAATGGGATCATTTTTTCTATTTGATGGAAATTTTAAAAGGCACGATGAGTTTATTCAAAAGTATGGAAGAACTTATTTTTGCCATTGCATGAGTAGAGGTTCAATTGGTATTGTACTCAGTCATTTGTCCATTTTAAAAGATGCATATGACTCTGGATATGAAACAATTTGGGTAATGGAAGATGACATTGATGTAGTACGTGATCCCACGATTATCCCTGATCTTATTGATCAATGTGATGCACTTTTTGGACATGATGGGTGGGATATTTTATTTACTGATCGAGATACTAAGGATCGGAATGGAAACTATATCCCCTGTATCGGTTATGCAAAACGCCCGAATTTTACGCCAATAAATGCTCAGCAATATTTTTATGAAGAATCGATCAATGCTAATTTTCGACGAATTGGCGCTCGTTATGGGGCATATTCTATGATTCTAAGAAGATCTGGAATAGAAAAAATATTGAATTTTTTATTAGTTAATCAAGTCTTTCTTCCTTATGACATGGAATTTTATTTACCACATGGAATAATTCTATATACTGTTCAGAATGATGTAGTTTCAACAGATCGACATTCAGGGTCGGATAATGGAAAACCCAATTATTTATCCAAGAAAAAAAATCCAATAAAACCTTCCCAGTAAGGAAATAGTTATTTTTTGAACACTATACAGCGATTTTGAATAGATTGTTCCCTTAACCACGAGCAATTATTCATAAGGAATACTACTGATTTATTTTTAGCATCACTGTCAGCTTCATTGAGCCAAATAAACCCACCAGTTTTTACTTTTGGAAAATATAGAACCACATCTTGATAACAACCATCGCTTGATAAATTACCATCAATATATAGAAAATCAATAGATTCGTCAGAAAATAAAGAAACAGCTTTTTTAGAACGCTTTGAGATAAGATTACACCACTTACTTAATTTTTTATTTTTTATGGATTTTTTAAATTGACTACGGGTGCCATTCATATCAACATTTTTCCACCATTCTCTATTTGGATCATTATTCTCTAAACCTTCTATAGCTGCTTGATTGTCCCAAGCATCAATGGTATAAAGGATCCCTTGATCTATAAAACGAAGAGAACATGCAATAGGATAGGTTGTTGAGCCACCGAATGTACCAATTTCGACACAGATCCCTGGGCGTGTATCATAAATAAAATCCATTAACACTTCAGCTTTTTCCCTACTACACCATCCGGGAAAACTTGCCAAGTCTTTAACAATTAATTCTTTGTAAGTATTCCATGAAAATGAGGCATTTGAAAAAAGAGCGCTAAAGCTGAAAAGAAAAGAAAAAAATAAGTGAAATTGAAAGAACCTGAACATAATTTTTCCGTTTTTTTATTCATGAATGTCTGAAGAACCTAGTTTATGAGTGAAAAGATTATATGTTAATGAATATAATTGAATGTCTTCTGCAAAAGCGATCTCATGGTCAATAGGAACAAAAATGTGATGATTTTTAACATGGTTCAATATTTTTTTTATTCCTGAACGTCGAATAATCATTGAATACGTACCAGCTCTGCACCCAATTTTTATAAAATCATTGCTGATTTTAGTGCGTTTTCGAAAATGGGGTGAATCATTAAAAGCACAATCTGGTCTCCAAATCCACCACAACTTTTCTGGTAAATCTTTTTCTAAACATCTAAGTTTGTCTGTATAGAGGATATCCCAGCCTTTCTCTTCTGCTAGTGCATCTAGTTTTTCAATAACATCGGTAAGTTGATGGGGATTTTCTTTAATATCAATATCATCTTCCATTACCCAAATTGTCTCGTATCCAGCATCATACGCATCTTGGAGAATGGACAAATGGCTTAAAGCACAACCAATTGCACCATAACTCATCCAGCGAGAAAAAATTGTCTTTCCGTAACAGGACTCTCTTAAAAAGTCATATTCAAGAATACCACTTGATGAAACAGACATTACCCATTCGTTATTCAGCATATTTGGTTGAAATTTTAGCCCAACACCATTGAGCTCCTCTACGGAAAGATCACGTCCATATACAGCAGAAAAGCGATGTGGATAAATATTATAGGGAGCCAATTGCTTTATGCAGCTTTGCAATCTTTCTGGCCTTTTATCAAGATTAATAACATAAATAAAATCGATTTTTTTTATCTGTTGGTGACCTTCTTCCTTAAAATCAACTTTTTTAAAATGCTTTTCTATTGAAGAATGCGGTAACTCAAAATTCAGATTATCAGCAGAACAATTAAGCGGAGAAAAAATATTTAACAGCAGAATGAAAAAGCTTTTCTTCATTTGTAAACTATCTAACATTTTCAGGGTATACTCCATTGAGTTGTAAAAAAGTTTCTTTCTTTAAACCAATCATGTGATCTTCCTCTTCGTGATTAATATAATGGGGCTTGCTCTTTTTAAACCAGAAAAGTTTGCCTGTTGCTAAAGAATCAGGATTTTTGCGACGTTTCACTTCACCTAAATATAGGCATTCCATTGTTTTGCTTAGAGTTTTAACATAATCTGTGAAAGGAACAGCAACATTATTTGCAACTTCTAAGATTAAATTATCTCCAAGATCTAAGAGATTTTCTATCACCTGAATTTGATCTTTAAGATCAGTATACATCAGGTGAACAACCAGAAAGGCAATTATAACATCAAAATGTTCATTTTGATTCAAAAAAACCAAATCCGGTAGAGTTATTGTTTTGTTTAAGTAGCAGATATTATCTAAATGAGCATTTAATTTACATAGATCGAAGAGCATATCTCCATGTTGTGAATATGAAAAAAGGGGTACATTAGCATCGATCATCACGCAAAAACTATGAGGGTAATCACGAGAAATGCTATAAGAAAAATATCCTTGGGCGGCTCCCAAGTCTAATACACTAAAAGGCCGCTCAAAAAGATCCAATATGGGTCTTATCACATTATATCTGGGTTCACAAAAAACCGTTCCAAAAGAGACCAGTTGATTATGGATGATAATATCCTGATAAGTATGTTGAGGATATTTTTTAAAAAATGCCTCCTTATCCATTTCTGCTCCTACACAAGGCATACAGAAAAGAAGACACGTTATACACACCTGAATAGAAAGCTTCATCTGTCACTCATTCGATAGCAACCCATGTATTTAATATTTCTATTAAATTCTCTCTGATTGGAATATATGAATTGGGATTTTCGCTGGGTTCATCAAAATTAAAATCGATATCATCATTAAGAAACTCTTGCAAAGTGCAATTTCGCACAAGTTCTCGTAATCCATCAAAACGATATTGATCACCTTGAATATTGATCAATAGAACTGGTGTTTCTAAGCCAAGACATGGCATAGCAGCATGGAGCCTAGAGGTAATGACACATTTAGCTCTTTTATATTTATCTAGAAGTTTTTCTGCATGCCTTAACCTTCGTTCATTGTCCAATCTTAATTCCTTAGTAATTTGATGTGTTATAACTTCAACCTTATGTTTTGTTTTTGACCTAATAAAATTTACGCATTCATCACCTATGTCAACGGCATAAATGATGTCATCCCTTTCTTCGGAGGAATTATCTAGTGTTAAAGTTATACAACCGGAAAAATAGCTAGGAATGTTTTTGCTCTGCAATAATTGTAGTGTAAAATAATCTCTGGCGCCAACGGGACCATGTTCCTTAAAATATTCGCAACTTTCGGGCGACAGTGCAAATGGGACAAAAGCCTGCGTAAAATGCATTGATATTAAGAGAGGATCTATTGCAGAAGAGGGCGGCCAATTGTATTTTGATCCTTTATTACTCCCAAGATCGTTTGGCGTATGCATAAACCAGCCATTTACTATGGTGCTTACCTTTGAACAATGTTGGAATTGACTTAAAAATTCTCTATCAATCGGAATGCTATTTTCAGGTAAAAATCTTTTTGCTGCTATTGCTTGTATGTCATCTCCGATGTTTGAAGAGGAATAACTAATATAACCGAAGTCATTTCCAAACATCTCTCTTGTGAAACAAAAAATCGAGAAACAAATAATAAAATAGATGATTTTTCTCATTCAAGAACATCCTCATTTCGTTGGATTTAAAATATTTATTTTGGGCCTTTCCAAAAGCTTGGTCGCAATTTTGGTTTTTGTTCGATTTAAATTCAACCAAACATCCCAAGAAGAGTTTGTGCCTTTTTATTTCTGGGAGCAAATAAAGTTTTTTTTAAAACTTTACTTCTTATACTTTTTATATAGCTCTCGAGAATTTATAATTAAGCAATTTGAAAGTATCTTGTTTTCATCTCCCAATTGAACATTTGCTGGTTGTATGAGCATTTGATAGAAAGGCTGCAAATTCTCATATTGATATTGCTTAACCCACGCACGAGAAGCACTTGCACGTTTTATGTAAGCGGGATAATTCTCTCTTACTTCATGCATAGCATCTGCCAATTCTTCTTCATTACAATTAAAATATTGGCCATACTCCCCCCATGGTAAAATAGCTGGTTCTTCATGAGGGGCAGAAACCACTTTCACAAGCGCTGAATCACAGATAACACGTTGTCCTGTGTTATTGGTAGCGATAACTGGTATTCCTAAAGCCATTGCTTCTCTTGGTTGAATAGAAAAGCCCTCTCCTTTCGCAGGGCTAACATAACAGTCGATGTTTTTGAAGACTTCAAGATACTCCTCTTGTGAAAACACAGATTGAGTAAAAATGACATTCTCGAGATTGTTTTTGATAATTTCTTGCTTGATGGCATCTCTGACTTCTTCTTCTCCATATCGAGAATTGATGCGCAGAAGTACATTGGGATCATTTCCAAAGGCTTTTGCAAAAGCTCTAATTAATAAGACCTGATTTTTTCTCTCACTGCAAGCAGATAAGTTTCCAAAAACAAAGGGCTTTCCTGGAGCATTTTTTAAGGGTTGTTCCAAAAACTTATCAAGATTTAATCCCAGAGGTAGCTCGAAAATAGGAATTTTGACTCCACAGTCGGTGTATGTCTGCACAAGAAATGGAGAAGGTACAACAACTGCATCAAAATGGGTATTGAGTATGTGAACCCATTCATCTGGAATCTGTGTGGATTCCCAAAGGGAATAGGCAATTCGAATGGACTTACTACGATCAGAAGAGAGAATTTTCCTATAATAATCCTTTGTGGGCCTCCAAAGCATGTCCTCAAAAATGATAACTTTTCCCCATTTAGATTTCTTACCCTTAAGA
>JAAKFC010000056.1 GCA_011065225.1 Chlamydiota bacterium | reverse complement strand
AGAGAAATCGAGTCGATGCCCGCTTCAACGAGAAAAGCAGCAAAATCGGGATAATCGCTCGGAGCTTGGCCGCAAATCCCAATCTTTTTCCCTTTCTTGCGCGCTACCTGAATCACCTGGCGGATCATCTGTTTGACTGATTCATTGCGCTCATCAAAAATGGCAGCTAGGTCTTCCGCATCGCGGTCAACGCCAAGAACAAGCTGAGTGAGATCGTTCGAACCAATGGAGAAACCATCGAAGCGCTCAGCAAATTCTTCGGCTTGGATCACATTGGATGGAATCTCACACATGACATAGATTTCGAGATCTCCCTTTTTGAGACCTTCTTCTTCCATCACCTTGAGTACTTTATCAGCTTCTTCGATGGTGCGGCAAAAGGGAATCATGACCAAGACATTGGTAAAACCCATTTTCTCGCGGACTCGTTTGATTGCCGCACATTCGAGGGCAAAGCCTTCGCGGTAACGCGGACTATAGTAACGAGAAGCGCCCCGAAAACCCAACATCGGATTGTCTTCTTTCGGTTCAAAAGCAGCGCCTCCAATGAGTCCCGCATATTCATTCGTTTTAAAATCACTCATCCGGACAATCACTGGATATGGATAGACAGAAGAGGCAATCTTCCCAATGCCGAGCGCAAGGGTTTCAATGAAGTGTTCTTTTTTGTCTTTGTAAGCACGAGTGATTTGCTCGATTTCGCGGCGCACTTTGGGATCTTTGATCTTGCGAAAATGGACGAGTGCCATCGGATGGATCTTAATCTGATCGTTGATGATGAATTCCATCCGTGCAAGTCCCACTCCTTTTACTGGCAATTGCCAAAAGCGGAATGCTTCATGTGGGCTTGCCAAATTGAGCATGATATCGGTCTTGACTTTAGGCAAGCTACTCAAATCAACTTCTTTCTCTTCAAAAACAACTTTCCCTTCATAGACATAACCAATATCGCCTTCTGCGCATGAAAGAGTGATTTCTTTACCTGCTTTAAGTTTCTTGGTTCCCTCATTTGTTCCGACAATAGCTGGAACTCCCAACTCACGGCTGACAATTGCAGCATGTGAGGTGCGACCTCCATGATCTGTGATAATGCCACTTGCCTGTTTCATGATGGGAACCCAATCGGGCGATGTCATTTCGGTTACCAAAATCGAGCCTGGCTTAAAATCTTTGATCCTACTGACGCTTTTGATCACTTGCACTTTGCCAGACACAATTGCTTGGCCAATTGCCAGCCCCTGCAAGATACACTTGCCCTTTTTTTGCAGCGTATAGGTCTTGAAGACAGAAGTTTTCTTTTGTGATTGGACAGTTTCAGGGCGGGCTTGCACGATATAAAGTTCTTTGCTCCTTCCATCAAAAGCCCATTCGATGTCCATCGGTTTGTCATAGTGCTTTTCAATCTCCATCCCCCATTTTGCAAGTTGAAGAATCTGTGAATCGGTGAGAGCAAACTGCTGACTTTCTTTCGGTGTGAGTTTGATATTCTTGGTACCACTTTTGCTATAGACCATTTTGAGAGCTTTACTTCCCAGAAATTTTTCCACAATGGGAACCAAATTCTTTTTGCCAAGAAGAGGTTTGAAAACCATATACTCATCGGGTTCAATGGTCCCCTGCACAACATTTTCTCCCAAACCAAAAGCGGCATTGATCACTACCACATCGCGAAAGCCTGTTTCGGTATCAAGGGTGAAAAGAACCCCTGAGGTGCCCAAATCGGACCGCACCATTTTCTGCACACCCACAGAGAGGGCTACCTGGTCATGGGCAAATCCCTTTTCTTCCCGATAGACAATCGCCCGATCGGTGAAAAGCGAGGCAAAACACTTTTTGCAGGCCAAAAGAAGAGCCCTTTCACCCACCACATTGAGAAAACTCTCTTGTTGACCTGCAAAACTCGCTTCCGGCAAATCTTCGGCAGTCGCGCTACTGCGCACTGCCACATCGAGCTGTTTTTTTCGATAGTTCTTAGAAAGCAAGCGATAAGCCTCAAGGATTTCCTTTTTGAGATCTGTGGGGAACTCTCCCTTCATCACCGCAGCTCGCGCCCCCGCCCCTTTCATACGAAAAATTTTAGGGCGCAGTCCATTGTGATCCAAAAAAGCAGTATATCCCTCGGCAGTCGTTGCAAAACCCAGCGGCACGCGGATTCCCTTTTTTTTGAAGGCCTTAATCATCTCCCCGAGTGAAGCATTTTTTCCCCCAACGGACGGGACATCCTCAATCCCCACATCTTCAAACATTCGAATATATTCCATATACCTTGATGTATAGCCCTGGATCATAATAAAATAAACCCATGGATTTTGAAGATCTGATGTTTAAAGCAGGGGATGAAACCTCGCCCCCTCAAAGCACAATTCCTCCCCAAAGACTCCCCGGCTGGATCCGCTGGCCGATCCGGGTCTTTTTCCTTCCCTTTATCCTTTTAGATGTATTCATGCAAAAAGCGGCCCGCATCCTCGTCCCCCCACCCTATGTAAAGGAGGGGCAATGCAAGAAGCGGGGCAATTGTTGCTACTACATCATGATCCGCAAACCCAAAGGGATTTTGGGTTGGATCTTTCATTTTTGGAATACCGAGATCCATGGCTTTTATTTGCGAAAAAAAGAGATCTATGAATATGAGGGTCAAAGAGTCATGGTGATGGGCTGTAGATATCTTCAAAAAGATGGATCCTGCAAACATTACAAGCTGCGCCCCATGGTCTGTCGCAAGTGGCCCGTGATCGAACATTTCGGAATTCCCCGCATACTCAAAGGCTGCGGCTTCAAAGCCACCCCCAGAAATAAACTCAATGTCTTGAAATAATAAAAAAAATTCTTGATATAGAGGTTATGAGCCTATACTCCTTTGAATTGAAGAATTGGAATTTTGCCAAAATCGGAGCCCTGAATTTTGAAGCTTCGAAGCAGCTCATATTCGAGAATATGAGCGATGGAGAAGATTCGAAAGGCAGGGATTTCCGATGAAGGGAAAAACCAATTCTTCATTCACAAGGAGTATAACTCCATATCGCAAAAGGCGTAGCTTCACTAAGACGCCCGAACCCAAGGGTGCAAAAAAAAAGCCTAGCAAAGAGCCGATCTTTGTCGTGCAAAAGCATCATGCACGCAGTTTACACTTTGATCTCAGACTTGAAATGGGCGGTGCACTCAAATCATGGGCCGTTCCCAAAGGTCCACCCAAAAAAATCGGAGAAAAACATCTAGCCATTTTAACAGAAGACCATCCGATGGAATACGCCAAGTTCGAAGGCATCATTCCAAAAGGAGAATATGGCGCTGGCAAAGTGAAAATCTGGGATTCGGGAACCTATGAGAATGTCAAGTCAGACTCGATGGCAAAATGCTTCAAAAATGGGGTCATCGAATTCAAGGCAAATGGCAAAAGGCTCAAAGGAAACTATGCTCTCGTCCACTTCAAAGAAAAGAACTGGCTCCTCATCAAGGTAAAAACGAAAAAATGAGACCGCAATTCATCGCACCAGAGCTTGCTACCCTCACGGAAAAATACTTTTCTGATAAAGATTGGATTTTTGAAGAAAAATTTGATGGAATTCGCTGCATTGCCATCAAAACAGGTGGCAAAGTCTCTCTTTTTTCGCGCAATCACAAATCTCTCAACAAAGATTTTCCCGAAGTACTCAAAGCCCTCGAAAGCAAAAAAAGCAAAGATTATGTCGTCGATGGCGAGGTAGTCGCTTATGAAGGAAAAGTGACAAGCTTTTCAAAGCTGCAGCGGCGCAAAATGGAAAAAATGAAAATTTTCTATTATCTCTTTGATCTGCTCATTTGGGATGAGAAAGATTTGCGAAAAGAGCCCCTTATCGATCGAAAAAAATTGCTAAAAGCCCGTTTTCCATTTGGCGGGATTATTCGCTATACTCCTCACCTACAAAAGAGGGGCAAAGAATACTACAAGAGAGCGTGCAAGAAAGGCCTCGAAGGGATCATCGCCAAGTACGCTGCCTCAAAATATCAAAGCAAAAGGACTCGCAACTGGCTCAAGTTCAAGTGCACGAACGCCCAAGAATTCGTCATTGGCGGTTTTACAAAGCCGCAAGGCTCACGCGTTGGATTTGGGGCGCTTCTCGTTGGGTACTATGATAAGGGAGCTTTCAAATATGCTGGCAAAGTGGGCACGGGCTATGACACCGCTCTTTTGACTTCCCTTGGAAAAAGACTCGAAAAATTAGAGAGAAGCAGCTGTCCCTTTTCCACAAAGCCCAAGGAAAAAAGCGTCCATTTTGTCCGCCCTACCCTCGTCGGGGAAGTGGGTTTTACCGAATGGACCAAAGATGGAAAATTGCGCCATCCTCGTTTCCTAGGCCTTCGCAAAGACAAACCCGCTAAAAGTGTGAAGAGGGAAAGATGAAAGTAGAGATCACGCACCCTGATAAGGTCCTTTTTCCTAAAGAGAAAATCACAAAAAAAGAAATGGCTGACTATTATGGTTCTGTCGCAAGACTCATGGTCCCGCTCATAAAAAATCGGCCGATTTCCATGAAGCGGTACCCCAGAGGCATCAAGGGCGAAGGCTTTTTTCAAAAAAACGCCCCTCAAGGGATGCCGAGTTGGGTCAAAACCGTGAAAGTATCGCGCAAGGAAAAAGGTGCGATCCAGATGATCCTCTGCAACGATAAAAATACACTTTTGTGGCTGGCCAATCAAAATTGCATTGCTCCACATATTTGGCTTTCAAGAATTGACAAACCTGATCATCCTGACAGGCTGATTTTTGATCTCGACCCTCCCGCTCGCAAAGAGTTTTCAGGTGTAGTGGAAGCGGCATTTGCACTACGCGAAATTCTCGAAAAGCAACATAAGCTCAAAACATTTGTTATGACCACAGGATCGAAGGGATTGCATGTGGTTGTTCCACTCAAACGGACACGCACCTTTGATCAAGTGCGAGGCTTTGCACGCGATATAGCAGAAGAGCTCGTCGAAAAAGAGCCAAAGAAATACACGACAGCGGCGCGCAAAGAAAAGCGTCGTGGTAGGCTCTATCTCGATGTGATGCGCAATTCCAAAGGAGCTACCGCCGTCGCTCCCTATTCTGTCCGCCCAAAAGAGGGCGCGCCGATAGCAACTCCTATCTCTTGGGCAGAATTGAAAGACTCTTCTCTGCGATCGGATTCTTTCAACATCCGCAATATCCAAAAGCGCTTAAGAAAAAATCCTTGGGTAGGAATGGATCGCGCAGCAAAAACACTTGCTGTATAATTCCATCTTTCAGACAATCAGAATTCTTCTAAAGACAATGCTATGCGTAAACTGACCTTCCTACTGCTTTACTGCACTTCTCTCTTCTCATCCTCATTTTATGAGTTGGATCCCCTTGTGTCTATAGATGGGTGTGTGCACACCCTCAGCGGAGAGCTCTATTTGCAATGCGAAGATCCTTTGACCGAAAACATTGCCATGCAGCGGGTCTACCGCGGGGAGCAATGGACCTATTTTCCTCAAACAAAGTTGATTCTGTCTGGTAACCGCAAAGAAAAGAAAAAATCGAAGAAAAAAAAGAAAGTTAAGAAGAAGAAGAAGAAGAAAAAAGAAGAAACCTATGTTTATGATGTCGCCCGCGTTGCAGATCCCAATGGCTGTCTACTCATCTATCGCTTGAGCGGAAATGACCACTATGTCCTTGAGCTTCCAAAAGGTTTTACCAATACAGCTCAAGGGACTATCAATTCCACGAGCAACCTAAAAAATCAGTTTTTGCAAAGAATGGATACTTTCACTTTCAAAATGACTTGCCCTAATGGGACGACACGGGTCTTTCATAAAGTTTTTGCTATTGGGCATGATCTTTGTTTCCTTTTGCAAAGTGAACAGCTTCCGAGCGGACAGACCCGTTATTATGAATACGATGAGCAAAATCGTGTGCACAGGATCCGGTGTGGAGAAGAAAATTGTGTCTTTCAGTATTACTCAGACTATGATTTCGATCTCACAACAAGTTCTGGCAAGGCATTTAGCTACCGCTCTTCAAACAATCTTCTGAGTAGTGTTCAAGGTGAAGGGATTTTGGAAGAATATGGATATGCGGGAACTCATTTGGAACAGCTCCACAATGCAGGACAAATCTTGTCTATTGAATACACGCAGGATAACAAGGTACGTGCAGTAAAAAATAGTTCTGGAGAACTTCTCCATACGTTTTCTTATTTTACTAATCGGACTGAAGTGCTAGGTAGCGACAATGGAAAAACGAATTATTACTATACGTCAAATTTCCTCCCAGAAACCATTGAAAAGCCCACCCAAACAATCAAACTGCAGTGGAGCAAGCAGGGAGAACTCTTGAGCAAAACAATCTATGATAAACAAGGGAAAAAACTTCTTTCTCAAACTCTTAGCTATGATGCCCGTGGGAATCCAATTTTTGAAAATCTGGATGGCAAAGAAATCACCCGTGAATTTGATTTGCAAGGGCGCATTACCAAAGAATCCTCAGATAAAGTGTATTCCTTTAAATATCTCGGAAATACAAACCTTGTCACAGCAAAAATTATTCTCGGCGGCGAGCGATTTTTCTATTCCTATGAAGATTCCGGGCTTTTGCGCCACGTAAGTATTGATGACGGACAAAAGCCCACATATCAGCGCAACATAACAATTGAAGGAGAGCCAAAATGGCCTACAGCTATAATCGAAAAAGCGAGTGATACTCTTTTGCGCACAACACTTTATGAGTATGCGCCAGATGGCGTTACCGAAAAAGTTTTCAATCCTGATGGGACCCTTTGTCTCAGCCATAAGATCTCCAAAACAGCTGTAAAAAGACCTTGGGAAGAGATCTACCCCATTGGAATTTTCCTCGAAGATGGTTTTGAAGTGGAGCGCGACTTTTTTGGTCAAATGATCGCAAAAAGATTGCGCGATGAAAGTGACAACATTATCTCCGAAGAATTCTGGGAATATGATGCCTTGCGCCCTCTTGTATACACAGATGCATCAGGCCTTGTCACATGCTTCGAATACAATGAGAGCGGCCAAAAAGAAAAAGATGTCATCACAACCTCTAAGGGCGATATTGAAAGACTTTTTTCTTACGATGCATTGGGAAGAATAGCAAAAATCCGAACAGGAAATTTAATCACTTTTTTCGACTATGATGAAAAAGATCGCATCATCGCTACCCACGAAGAAGATCTCGAGGGCAACCTCATTAGCAAAGCCTTTCTGAGCTATGAACAAGAAGAAATTCTCGTCACGGAACAGATGACACGCGGGGCCATCACCTATTCCCTTTCGAGTTTGCAGTCCCCTGATCCAAAAATCGATGATCTTCCTGGTGTCAATCGCCTCTATGACACTTTTGACCGCCTCATTGAAGTTTATACCGATGATAGCACTGTGCACTACATCATCGAATACAACAAACGAGGACAGCCTACGCGCATTGTCGACCAAGTGACAAACAGCGAAGGGACCTGCACTTACGACGAGCTAGGGAATCTTTTGGAAGAAACTCTTCTCAATGGACAAACCCTTAAAAATACCTATGATTTGCGCGGGCGCCGCACTGAGCTCTGCTTGCCTGATGACTCCTATATTTACTATCGGTGGGGACCCAAATATCTCGAAGAGATCTATCGAATCACACAGAAAGGCAAATATGAATATCAACACCGATTCATGCAATACGATTTGGCCGGATTTCCCACAAAGCAACGCCTCATTGAGGGTTTTGGAGAGATTTCTTATGCCTTAGACAGCAACATGTGTGTGGCTGCCATCCACTCGCGCCATTTTGATCAAAAAAGCACTCCGGATCCCAAAACCGATTTCATTACTCCTTCTAAGCCTTACATCTATAAATGTGATGGCCTTGGTCGGATTGTTGAAATCGAACAGCCCAATCGGGTCATTACCTTCACCTATGATGTGTGGAATAGGCGTCTGACAAAACGGGTAAAAGAATGTATCGACAAAGAATGGCAAGAAATACTTTCTTGGGCGTTTCTCTATGACAAAGCCCAAGAAATTGGCACTATAGATCTGCTGCAAGAAAATTGGCTGCGTCAATTGCGCGTCTGTGCTAGCCATCCTGTCAATCCTGGCGACAATGCTATTGTCTATGAATTAGAAGGGATGTCCTATGCGCCTCTCTATGATCTCTATGGCAATGTGCACAAGCTTCTTTCTGTCATAAGGGGCAAAGTGATGGAAACCTATCTCTTTTCACAAAACGGGAAAGAAAAAATCACTGACATTTGGGGCGATGCCATCCCCTTTTCCAAGGCAAACAATCCATGGCGATATGGCTGTCACCGAATTGATGATGAAACAGGGCTCGTATTCATTGATGGAATTTACTACGACCCCAACCTGCACACTTTTCTAACACAACC
>JAAKFC010000055.1 GCA_011065225.1 Chlamydiota bacterium | reverse complement strand
CTAAGTATCTATCAAAACGATGCCCAGCATATTCATCGAGACCTTCTACTTCATTTTCTGTGATACTTTGCAAAAGGTCGGCATAGACCTTAGCTCCCACTTCATCTTGCACATCTTCATAAGGCTCTTCAAATTTAAGATCGGAATGTGCCGTTTGCAAAAGTGCATCGAGCATTTCTTCGAGCGTTGCATCCCCTTTAGTCTCTTCAAATGTGAGCAAGTGCCAGCCTTCTCCTTTTTCCACAACCCGAATCGAATAAAACGTTTCCTCATCAGTGGAATATCTCAAAAGAGCTGCATCTTCCACTTCCAAAAGTGCCAAGAAATGCTCCCCAGAAAGAGCCGATTCTCCTCCTTTAAGACGAACCTTTAAAGTTCTTTTCTCACAATCTGCTCGCGCTAGAGCTTCGTCGATCCATTCAGGGTAGGCATTTACGAGGGCTTTTCTCGCGAAATTGTCGATATTGAAACGAGTGCGCTGATCCAGTTCATCAAGCGCTTCCATCCTCTCGACGACTGATTTTGACTCTTTCCCAGCAAGAGTTGGGAATTCTTTTTGCAACTGAGCAAAATTTTCTTCCTCACCTTCCCAATCCCATGTCTGTTTGAGACTAACCCCAGCAGCGACATTTATCTTTGTCACAGTCGCAACTTCTACTTCAAACGGCTTATAAATAAGCTCGGGATGAACATCGCGCACAGTTTCTGGATCACGCTTCTGTGTGGGCAATCCCAAATAATCCCCTTCAAATGCCACCTCAATATAGCGCTGGAATTTGAGCATTTCCCGAAAATCGGTAAACTGTAAATCCCTCGGTAGATGATAACTACAAATCTCATGGGAGGGTTTTGCAAAATTCTTAAATTGTTGCAATGCCAATCGATCGAGAAAAACACTTTCTCCAACTTCATGAAATAACCTGCGAAATAAAAGCACTTCGTGCCAATACGCAACAGCATTTGCCTCAGTGAGGCCTAAATAGCGCACTTGATTGACAAATGCATCCTGAGCTTCCTCATTACTGGGAGCTTTTTCCTGTTGAAACATTTTGAGAGCTTGATAAACATTGCACAAAAGATCGATCTGAGCTTCCTCTTTTTTCACTACATAGCCCTCTTCACGGGCAATACATGCCGCATTGAGGATAAATTTTCCGATCTCTTCAACATACTTTGATCCAAACCAATCCTCGATGGATTGGAAACCAAATAATCCCACATTTGCAGTGGGAAGACCAGGATCTGGACGCACCTCATTTCCCTGCATTTGCTGGTAGTAGAGCATTTGTAATAAGAGCGGTGGTGGAAAATCGGCTTGCGCGGTGTAGAGTTTAAAAAGCAAAGGCAACTGCTGCTTTGTAAACTCGACCGGGGCTGCTTTTACTTCCTCAAGCAGAACATTGATCTGCGGCACCATCTGGCTCCAAACTGCTTTGGCATTGATATGAGGCGCAAAGGGATGGACATAAGGGGAATAATTCTTGACCCTCTGCCACTTCTCTCTCAGCTCAGACTCCAGCGCTCCAAACAAATGCTCGGCCAAAATTTCACCCAGGCCTGATAACATGAGATCCTTATGCACGATACTGTCATTGAGCAGATTAGTCGATCGCGACCCCTCTTCAATTCCATGCTCCAAGAGGCGCATGAAACCATGGAGTTTTTGCTCTTTTAACACAGATCCATCGACGAGCTGACCTATTTCTCTATCAGGCATCTCATCCCGCTGGGAGAAAGTCCCCGATGTCCCAAAAAATGAGAATGAAATGACGATGAAAAAGGTGACAATGATAAAGAAAAACTTTTGATATTTGCGAAAAAACTGGAGCATGACCTCATTCCTATTTTGACATAAGGATTCATCATACTCGGTTTGTGGCCTTTCTCTCAACTCTCATTGAAATTCTTGCCTCTCATTGGTTTATGAATAAATAAAAAGATTTTTTTAGCCATAGTCCTCAAAATCACATATAATGAAGATAAGAGGAGGTGCATGCTATGGCGCGCATGAATAAGAAGTACCTAGAAGATTTCGACAAGCTCTGTAGAGATTGGGAAAAACTCAAAATGAAGCCCAATAGGCAAGCTCTTGATTTGATAATGCAAGATCTTGAAGAGATGGAATACGATTTAAAAAACATGGAGTTTTAGTATGGAACTTGGCAAATACGAAAAAGAATTCGAAAAACTCAAAAAAAATTGGGATACCTTCTCTAAGAGCTACGACAAAAAGCACTGGGAACAATTCTCACAAGAGCTCATCAAATTCCAAGACAATCTGCGTAATTTAGAACTCTAGTAGGATTTCGCAAATATTACCCTTTGCGGGCTAGACTTGCCCGTAAAAGGGCAAGTTCCAGGTTCTTTTTCCATTTCATTGGGAATGCAGCGAATGGTCACGCTAAGATCTTTTTGAATCTGCTCTTCGATCATAGGATCCCCACACCAATGTGTAAAAGCAAATCCCCCATGAATTTCGGGTTTTTCTCGATTTTTGGGAGTGAAGAAGGCAGTAAACTCGTCTTTGTCATCGATTTTGACGATATTGGCATCCCGATATTGGACAGCTCTATCATAGATCCCTTTTTGGATTTCATCCAGAATGGCTGAAGCATTCTTCACGAAATCGGCCCGCTTGATAAAGTGTTTTTCTTTAGGTCCTTCATCGCGACGCATGAGACAGACTTTTTCCTCAGCAATATCGCGGGGGCCTACTTCGAGCCGAATGGGAATCCCCTTTTTGATCCAACTCCATGTTTTTTCCCCGCCGCGCAAGTCCCTTTCATCCACAATTACTTCAAGATTTTGTCCATGATAAGATTGGTTCTTAAGCTCTTCAGCAAGCTTGTGGCAATAGTTGAGAACTTCCACGCGCACTTCTTCTTTGTGGAGAACAGGAAGAATCACGATATGGGCTGAAGCAATGCGTGGGGGCAAAATGAGGCCATCATCATCGCTATGGGTCATGACCATGGCGCCAATAAGACGAGTGGTCACACCCCATGAAGTCGTCCAGCCATATTCTTCTTCGCCTGAGGCCGAGCGGAAGCGGATATTGGAGCCTTTTGAAAAGTTTTGTCCAAGGAAATGTGAAGTGCCTCCCTGGAGAGCTTTGCGATCTTGCATCATCGCCTCAATGGTGTAGGTTTTCACAGCACCAGGGAATCGCTCAGTTTCAGTTTTCTCTCCTGTGATGAAGGGAAGAGCCAAAACATCGTGTCCGAAACGGTTGTAGATATCGAGCATCTGGAGCGTCAGTTCATGGGCTTCTTCGCTTGTGGCATGGACGGTATGCCCCTCCTGCCACAAAAATTCTGAGGTGCGCAAAAAAATGCGAGGACGCATTTCCCAGCGAACGATATTGACCCATTGATTGATCTTGAGAGGGAGATCGCGATACGAGGTGATCCACTTGGCAAAGGACTCACCGATGATGGTCTCGGAAGTAGGACGAATAATCAAAGGCTCTTCTAAGGGACCTGCGGGGACGAGTTTTCCTTCTTTATTGACCTCGAGGCGGTGATGTGTGACGACAGCGCACTCTTTCGCAAATCCCTCGACATGTTTTGCTTCTTTCTCGAGAAAACTCAAAGGGATAAGCAAGGGGAAATAGGCATTTTCACTTCCCACTTCTTTGAATTTCACATCGAGTAGACGCTGGATGTTTTCCCATATTTTCCAGCCCCAGGGTTTGATGACCATACAGCCGCGCACTGGGGCATTTTCTGCCAAATCAGCGGCTCGGACCACTTGCTGGTACCATTCGGGATAGTTTTCTTCTCGGGTTGGACTAATGGCTTTTTGTGCTTTTTTTGACATATCACTGTTCTCTAGTCAATTGGTTTTGAAGGGCCTCTTTTAGAGCCATTCGCCCTTCTTGGAGATTATCATCAGGGCCGAGCAAGGGGAATGTGTGCGCTTTGATGGCTTCTAATACTTTTGTTTCGGAGCGCAAAACCGCTTTGAGATACTCTTCTGAAGGCATTTTTAGAGCGATTGTTCCCTGATGCAAAAACCCCTTTTTCGTTTTTCTTTGTGCCGCTCCGGCGATTTTTTTTCCTTGCAATACGACGTCATATTTAGTGGGCTGGGCCATGCAAAAGCTAGTGCAGGATGCGTCTAACGCCTCAGCATTACAAGGGATCAGCTGTGGCTGCTCATTCAAAAAAGAGCTAGCAGCGCTTAAGACGGCATTGTTGACAAAGGCATAATTGTCGAGGGTACTGTCAGAAAAATATGGATGTCCAGCAGGGATTAGGACTGAAAAGGCAAGATCCCAAATGTGGAAGACAATTCCACCACCTGTTGGGCGTTTTGCAAGATTGAGGCCCTTTTTTTTCGCCTCTTCGAGATTCAAGTAATCACTGGGATTTATGAAATATCCATAAGTAGCGCTATCTCCTTCCCAATCGTAGAAATGGAGAATAGGAAGCGTATGCTGATCTAGATTTTCAAGTAATTCCGCATCCAGACGCATATTGCTTTCAGCAGACTGGGTGCCTGTGTCAAGAAGGTTCCATTGACTGTATACAGATCGTGATTCAAAAATCGGTTTTTCACGGCGTCGATTTATCCTCAAATTTGTCATCTGCTCCTCACTCCGTGTCTATGAACACTGCAGCTCGTCGCAGTTAAAAGATTTGAGGGTCTCCTTGTGAAATTTCTGATTTTTGAATCACAATCTGTATATTTGGAGACTTTTGTATAAAGATGGAGCATTTTGGTCTCTCGCCTTTTTCTTTTGTTAACAATTCAGCAAGAAACCAGCATAAGGGATTATTTTTTCACGGTCAACGACTTGCAATTTATTTTTAGAAAATCCAAATCTTTACTTGATAATCTAACTTCAATTTGCGAAAAATGGTCATTAAGGAAATAATAGTTCTGGAACGAGGTTCTCTAAGATGATGTTTGATAAATTCACCAATCGGGCAAAACAGGTCATTAAATTGGCCAAAAAAGAGGCACAGCGCCTCAACCACAATTATTTAGGCACAGAGCATGTCCTCTTAGGACTCTTAAAGCTCGGCCAGGGAATTGCGGTCAATGTCCTGCGCAATCTCAATCTCGACTATGAGACGGTCCGTGCAGAAGTCGAACGTTTGGTGGGTTTTGGCCCTGAGATCCAAGTCTATGGAGATCCCGCCCTCACAGGAAAGGTAAAAAAAGTCTTTGAATTTGCCAATGAAGAGGCTGCTAGTCTCAATCACAATTACGTGGGGACCGAGCATCTTCTCCTTGCCCTCTTGCGGCAAACAGATGGAGTGGCTGCTCAAGTTCTTGAAAATCTCAATGTCAATTTGAAGGATATCCGTAAAGAGGTCCTCAAAGAGCTTGAAACCTTCAATCTTCAACTCCCTCCAATGGGGACTTCTGGTGCTGGGGCTCCTCTTGGTGCAAAACCCGGGGAGAAGGGCGCGGTGACAGAAAAACTCCCTGCCCTACGTGCTTATGGACACGATCTGACCGAGCTGTGCCGTGAAGGGAAGCTTGACCCCGTCATTGGCCGCATAGAAGAGGTAGAACGGCTGATTCTCATTCTCTGTCGCCGCCGCAAGAACAACCCTGTTCTCATTGGGGAAGCGGGAGTGGGGAAAACCGCCATTGTCGAGGGCTTAGCTCAAGCCATTATACGAGGCGAAGTACCGGAGAACCTCTCTAAGAAAAAGCTCATTGCACTCGATCTCACGCTGATGATTGCCGGAACGAAATACCGCGGGCAATTTGAAGAGCGAATCAAAGCGGTCATGGATGAAATCAAAAAGAATGGCAATATTCTCCTCTTTATCGACGAAATGCATACCATCGTGGGGGCAGGGGCTGCGGAAGGGGCGATTGATGCCTCCAATATTCTCAAACCGGCCCTTTCACGTGGCGAAATTCAAGTCATTGGGGCAACAACGATTGATGAATACCGCAAGCATATCGAAAAAGATGCTGCTTTAGAGCGTCGTTTCCAAAAGATTTTAATCTCTCCTCCTTCTCTAGAGGATACGATTGCTATTTTGAATGGGCTCAAGCCCAAATATGAAGAACATCATAAATGTATCTATACCGACGATGCGATCAAAGGGGCTGTCTACTTGTCAGATCGCTATCTTGTCGGCCGCTATCTGCCTGATAAAGCTATTGACCTAATCGATGAAGCGGGCGCCAAAGCACGTGTCAGTTCGTTACTCCAGCCTGAAGACATCACCAAATACGAGAAAGAAATCGAAGAAATACGCCTTGCTAAAGAAGAAGCCATTGGCAAACAAGAGTATGAAAAAGCGGCAAAACTACGCGACAATGAGAAAAAACTCCGCCAAAAATTGCAAACGATCATTGAAGAATGGGAAAATACGAAAGAGCAGCAAAAAGTCATTGTGGATGAAGAAGAAATTGCTGTTATCGTGGGCAAACAAACGGGTATTCCAACGACTCGTCTGACAGAAAATGAGACCCAAAAAGTGCTCAAAATGGAAGAAGAGCTAAAGCAAAACATTGTGGGACAAGATGACGCTCTTCATACCGTCTGCCGCGCAATTCGTCGTTCTCGGGCTGATATCAAAGATCCGAGTCGTCCTATTGGTGCTTTTTTATTCTTAGGCCCTACAGGAGTGGGAAAAACTCTCGTCGCCAAGCAACTTGCAAGACAAATGTTTGGAGGCGAAGATGCCCTCATCCAAGTCGATATGTCCGAATACATGGAGAAATTTACTGTCAGCAGAATGACAGGTTCTCCTCCTGGATATGTGGGACATGAAGAAGGCGGACAACTCACTGAACAAGTGCGCCAGCGCCCCTATTGTGTCATTCTTTTTGATGAAGTGGAAAAAGCCCATCCTGATGTGATGAATCTTCTCCTCCAAATATTGGAAGAAGGACGACTCACGGATGCCTCTGGTCGCAAAGTCGACTTCCGCAATGCGATCATCATCATGACTTCTAACCTCGGCTCCGATCTCATTCGCAAATCAAGTGAAATGGGCTTTGGTGCGAAAGAGGGGATGCTCGATTACAAAACAATGCAAGAGAAGATTGATGTCGCCGTCAAGAAAGGTTTTAAACCCGAATTCCTCAATCGCGTTGATGCGGTGATTGTTTTTAGACCTCTAGACAAACCACAGCTTCTCAAAGTACTCGACTTAGAGATTGCCAAAGTACAAAGCCGACTTACCCGTAAAAATATTTTTATTACCCTTGATAATAAGGCTAAAGATTATCTCTGTAATAAAGGCTTTGATCCCACTATGGGAGCCAGGCCTTTGCGCCGCGTAATCGAGTATGAGCTCGAAGATCCTATTGCTGAGAAAATCTTAATGAACCCTGACAAAGGGGGAAATTGGCTCGTCACGATTGAAAATGACAAATTTGTTTTCATCGACCAAGCCACTCCAAGCGATGCCAAAAACAATTTAGCTGCAGCAAAAGAAGAAAAGAGCTAAAAATTAGAGTTCCCTCTGATAGATGATTGAAAAATATTCTTTTCTCTTCTAGAAGGAAGTTATGAAGAGAATTATTTGGCTTTTCTTAATCATTGTTGTTCCTATTTACGCAAAGATTATACTCGATGATGTCATGACAAATGAGCAAATGGAACGTACTGGCGTCGATCAGCTCAATTATAGCCAAAAAATGGCATTGCAAGAATGGGTTAATGACAATTTTGATTCCAAAGAAGGGCGCCCCAGGCAAGGAAAAGAGCAGCTTTACCTCTCTCTCAATATTGATGAAGGAGCCAAACTTGAGCTATCAGATGGGTCGACCTATGAAATCGCTCCTGAAGATCATCTTTATTCTTCTTATTGGATCACCCCTTTCCCCATCATGCTTGGAAAAAGTGATAACCGCAAATATCCCGTCAAAATCACAAATATGAATACTGGAACATCCGTAAGTGGAAAACAGATTTCCACAAGACAAATGCTCGAAGAAGAAGCAAAAAAACACCCCCCTCCACAACAAAGAATACCTCAACCTCCTAAAGCTCCGAAAAAATGAAGAAATTTGCTCTTTTTATCCCTTGGCTACTCGTCTGTATTGGCACTGTCGGAAGTCTCTTCTTTAGTGAAATGTCTCACAAAGAACCTTGTACTCTCTGTTGGTATCAGCGAGTGATCCTATTTCCGCTCGCAATTATTTTGGGTATTGCTGCTTTTCGTAATGCCTATCGGATTATCCTTTATGTGCTCCCCCTTGCACTTATTGGTTTTGCCTTATCTCTTTATCACGTGATTATGATTGAATTCTTTGCCCAAACGAGCACTTGTCCTGCTTGCACTTTGAAAGCCGTTTCAGATGATCCGATTACTTTTCCTTTCCTTTCTTTGATTGCTTTTACCATTTTAAATATCCTTTTGATTTGGATCTATGTGAAGCACAAACG
>JAAKFC010000054.1 GCA_011065225.1 Chlamydiota bacterium | reverse complement strand
TAGCGAGCTGTTTAGATACAAGATTTGAGAGGAAGGCCATATGTTTACATATGGGCGACGAGCAAAGCGCAGTAGGTAGACAGCGTAGATAGCATAGAGGAATAATGGGTAGCAACTTGGGTTGTTAATAAGGAATTGAGATTTCTTGTTTTTTTTGATTTTTTTCGGTACTATTGAAAATTCCTATGGGAAAGCTGATTTTTGATGATACAAGCGAGCAGCACAAGCTCGAGGATGGAAGTCCGATTGCTGAGATCTGTGAGGAAGCAGGGATCCCCTTTGCCTGTACAGAAGGGATTTGTGGGACTTGTGTGATCGAGGTAGTGGAGGGGATGGAAAACCTCTCGGAATTCACCCAAGAAGAAGAGGATTTCCTAGGAGACATGGATAATGAGCGACTCGCCTGCCAGTGCAAGCTGAAGGGCGATACCGTAAAAATTAAGTTTTGAGGTAAAGAATTATGACTGAAGAGGTTAAGAACATTTCACGCGAAATGACCATTGAGAACATTTTCGCAAAATTCCCCCAAAAGGCCCAAAAGCTGGCCCAAGAACTGACCAATACCGGTCTCCATTGCGTGGGCTGCCAAGCAGCGACTTGGGAGACTCTCGAAGCCGGGATGCTGGGCCATGGCTATTCTGAGGAGCAAATCGACAAGCTAGTGAGAAATCTCAATGGAATTCTCAAGGAAGAGATCGACCTCCAATCGATCAATCTCACCAAGCGAGCTGCTGAGAAATTCAAGCAGATTCTCAAAGAAGATGGCAAAGAGAAGTGGGGCCTTAGCTTTGGAGACAAGGCAGCGGGCTGCAGCGGTTTTGAATATGTCCTCGATTTTGCCAAAGAGGCAAAAGAGGACGATCAGACTTTTGTCTCGAACGGAGTGAATATCTTTGTCAATAAAGGAGCTGTAGGGCGTTTGATTGGTTGTGAAATCGACTATGTCGATGGACTCAATAATGCGGGTTTCAAGATTACCAACCCGAATGCGAAGAGTTCTTGCGGTTGTGGGAAATCTCAATCTTACTAACGATGAATAGGTCTTTTGTGGACAGCGAGGGCAGCTTCTTTGACGGCCTCTGAAAAGGTTGGATGCGCATGAGGGGTATTGGCTAGATCGAGTGTCGTTACCTTCTTTTCGATGGCTAAAACGGCCTCTGCGATGATTTCTGAGGCATGAGTGCCTACGATGTGGATGCCGAGGAGTATATCGGTTTTTGCATCGGAGACGATCTTAACAAGACCCTCTTCTTCTCCAGTGCATTTTGCGCGAGAATTGATTGCAAAGGGAAAAGAGCCTGTTTTGATGGTGAGGCCAAGGGCTTTTGCCTCGTGCTCTGTCAATCCTACGGTCGCAACTTCTGGGTCTGTGTAGACAACGTTGGGAATGGCAATGTACTCAATGGAGGGATTTTCTCCAGAAATGACTTCTGCAACTGCGACCCCCTCTTCAGAGGCTTTATGAGCCAGCATGGGGCCATCGACAATGTCTCCAATGGCATAGATGTTGGGAACACTTGTTTGAAAACGTCCGTTGATGGGAATGAACCCTTTGTCGGTAGGGGTAATGCCGGCTTTTTCAAGGCCAAGATCTTTGGTGTAGGGGCGCCGACCGATGCTGCAGAGAACGACATCCCCCTCAAATACCTGATCGCCTACGGTGAGAGTGATTTTATCTGGAGCAATATCTGCAGCAGTGACCTTCGAGTTGAGATGAAAGACCATCCCCTGTTTTTCAAGGATCTTTTGGAAGGTGTTGGAGATGGTATCGTCCATTGTGGGACAGATTTTGGGCAAAAATTCGATAAAGATGACTTCCGATCCCAGGCGGTTATAGACAGAACCAAGCTCGACACCAATCACTCCTGCTCCTATCACGAGCAGTTTTTTGGGAACTTGTTCAAGGGCGAGGGCGCCAGTCGAAGTGACTACCCGTTTCTCATCAATGGGAAGGAAAGGCAGGCCGATGGGTTCTGAACCAGTGGCTAGGATGATGTAGGTAGCTTCAGCCTCTTTTCCATCGACCGAAACGATTGTAGGCGATTTGAGGGTGCCTGTTCCTTTGAGATGAGTGATTTTATTCTTCTTAAAAAGTGCGGCAATGCCCTCATTGAATCCGATGACGACGTTTCTTTTGCGCTCCATCATTTTATCGAAATCAAAGCTTGCTTTTTCCACATTGATTCCATGCTGCGGCAAATGGTGATCCAATTTGTAATAGAGCTCTGTGGAATGAAGGAGGGCTTTAGAGGGAATACAGCCCACATTGAGGCAAGTGCCTCCAAGAGGATCTTTTTCGACGCAAGCAGTTTTCATGCCCAACTGCGCACAGCGAATTGCGGCGACATAACCCCCTGGGCCACTTCCAATCACAATGACATCGAATTTTTCGTTCATAGATCTATTAGCATCCTAGTGGGTTCTTCGAGGTTGTTTTTCAAGTGGACAAGAAATTGGATCGCTTCTCTACCATCAACAATGCGATGATCATAGCTAAGGGCAAGATACATGATGGGGCGGATCACAATCTGATCGCCAGACACTAGGGGGCGCTTCACAATGGTGTGCATCCCCAAAATGCCGCTTTGGGGTGGGTTGAGGATGGGGGTGGAGAGCATCGAGCCAAAAACCCCTCCGTTGGTGATGGTAAAGCTTCCCCCACGCATATCATCGATCGAAATTTTTCCTTCGCGCGCTTTTTTAGCAAAGACGGCAATGTCGTTTTCAATTTCGCCAAAGCTCTTTTCATCGCATCCGCGAATCACTGGCACCATCAGTCCTTTTTCAGTTGAGACGGCAATGCAAACATCATAGATATGAAATGTGACAATTTCATCGCCATCGAGAAAAGAATTCACATCGGGGAATTCTTTGAGTGCAGCGACAACAGCTTTCACAAAAAAAGACATGAAACCGAGTTTCACACCATTGCGTTTCATAAAGTTTTCTTGTTCGCGAACGCGGATTTCCATGATTTGGGTCATATCCACTTCGTTGAAGGTGGTGAGCATGGCGGTTTGATTTTTGGCTGCAACAAGTCTTTCAGCAATGGTTTTGCGAAGCCCAGACATGCGGCGTCTAGTGACTGTTCCCTCTTCAGTTTTGGTTTTAGGAAGAGTAGGTGGAGGTGAGGGAACAGGTGCTTCTTTGGGTTTTTCGAGCTCTTGCACATGCTCCTCTGGCATTATTCGCACTGGTGGTCCTTCTTCGGCTTTTACAGGCGGAGCTGGAGTTACTTCTTTTTCTTCTTCTTCTTTGGGAGGGGGCGAGGGCGCTGCAGCAGCAACCCCTTCTGTATCGACATGACCAATTACTTGACCAACTTTGACTACATCATCGACTTTTACGGTCAGCTCGAGAACTCCATCTCCTGGAGAATAGATCACTTGATTGACCTTCTCGGTCTCGAACTCGATAATCTCATCATCTGTTTTGACAGAGCTACCACTCTCTTTCAAAATCTGGCTGACAGTAGCCTCTGCAACAGATTCTCCCGCTGAAGGGACTTTGATTTCCATTTTCATGATTTTGATCCTTCGCTATAGAGTTGCTCTAAAAGTGCCTCATATTCCAACTTGTGCAAAGCATGAGATCCCGCAGCCGTTACAGAAGCTGGCATCCTTCCCACATAGGAAAGGGGCATTTTTCCATCGATGATCTTTTCTAAACGGGGACGCATGTAGACCCAAGCTCCCATGTTTTCATGCTCCTCTTGCACCCAAATACAGATACATGCACTTGCATATTTAGTAAAGATTTCTTGCAGTTTTAAGACATGTAAGGGATAGAGTTGTTCAATCCGAATGAGAACATCCTCCCCCCCCCTTTTTTCTCTTTCCTGCAAGAGTTCATAATAGAACTTGCCACTGCAAATGAGAATCCTCTTGGGAGCATTGGGCGGAGTAGGGTCATCAAGCACTTCAGAAAAATTCCCTTCTGTAAAGTCATTCAGCGGACTGCGGCATAAGGGATGACGTAAATACGCTTTGGGAGTGAAAACAACAAGAGGCTTTTTTCTTTCTCGCAGGGCTTGACGCCTAAGAAGATGAAAAAATTGGGCTGGCGTTGTGGCATTGGCAATGATCATATTTTCATCAGCACACATTTGCAAGAACCGTTCGATGCGACCAGAAGAGTGTTCGGCTCCCATTCCCTCATATCCATGGGGAAGCAGCAAAGTCAAATTGGTTGCGTGTCCCCATTTCATCTCAGAAGTTGCGATGTACTGATCGATGATCACCTGGGCTGCATTGGCAAAATCGCCAAATTGCCCTTCCCACAAGACGAGAGAATTGGGATACATCAGGCTATATCCAAAATCAAAGCCCATCACGCCCATTTCTGATAAGGGAGAATTGAATATGTCGACAGGAGCTTGCTTTTCGCTTAAGTGCGAAAGGGGAAAATAATGAGAAGCATTGACCTGATCGACATAGAGGCTATGTCGATGAGAAAAAGTCCCACGCCTTGAATCTTGTCCGGATAGGCGAATATGGACTCCTTGTGTTGCTAAAGAACCATAGGCAAGCAGTTCTCCTGTTCCCCAATCGATCACAGGAATTGCAGGATCCTCCATAAGAGCCTTTTGCCTCTCTTTGAGCAGGCGTGCTATTTTAGGATGGACATTGACCCCATTTGGAATTTCAGCGATTTTTTGCCCGAGGGCAAGTAGGCTCTCTTTTTCTATCTTTGTATCAATAGGTGCAAAAAACTCTTCTAAATGTTTGCCTACTACAGGCATTTCGAGTTTTTTAGGAACCGTTTTTTTCGATTTAACTGATTCCAAAACTCCAGACAGATTATCGCGAAAACTTTTTTCCATTTCTTCGGCTTTTGCTTCGCTTAAAACTCCTGATTCAACGAGACGGTCGCGGTAGATTTGCCGCATGGTTTTTTTCGCCCGAATGGTCTGGTATTGGAGAGGCTGCGTAAATGTTGGCTCATCACTTTCATTATGACCATATTTGCGATACCCCATCAAATCAATGAAAACATCACAGCCAAATTGTTGACGCAACTGCATGGCAATTTTGCCAGCATTTACACAGCTTTCCGGATCTTCTCCATTGACATGCAAAACCGGAGATCCAAAGGCTTTGGCAATATCGGTACAATAGCGAGTGGAACGGCCATCTTTGGGATAGGTTGTAAAGCCAATTTGGTTATTGATCACAATATGGATCGTTCCCTTGGTGCCATAGCCATTTAACTGAGACATTGTCATCGTCTCATAGACCACTCCTTGGCTAGCAACTGCTGCATCCCCATGCACCAAAATAGGAACGACTTCATTTTGTTTATCACGAGGTCTTTGTTCTTGTAGAGCCCGTGTTCCTCCCTCCACAACAGGATCAACCGACTCGAGATGACTGGGATTGGCTGAGAGAACAATCTGAATATTTTTTTTCTCTTTCGTCGCATAGGTCCCTGCAAAACCCATATGGTATTTGACATCTCCTGTCGATTCAACGAGATCGGGAGTATAATGATCTTCGAACTCTTCAAAAATATAGGCATAGGATTTGCCCATGATATTGGCCAGAACATTGAGCCTACCCCTATGGGCCATCCCAAGGACCACATCGCTCACCCCTAACTCCCCTCCCATATCCAAGATTGCGTGCAACATGGGAATGAAAGTTTCGGCCCCCTCTAAGGAAAAACGCTTTTGCCCCACATATTTGGTATGCAAAAAAGTTTCGAATCCTTCCGCCTGATTCAACTCTTGAAGAATGGTAATTCGATCCTCATTGCTGAGGCCAGAAGGGAAATAGGGCTCGACTCTCTCTTGTATCCATTTTTCGATTTCCACTGAGCCGAGATCCATATATTCAATGCCAATCGTCTGGCAATAGGTCTTTTGTAAAACCTCTATGATCTCTCGAAGAGGAGCTTTTTCTTTTTCAAAAAGACCGCTAGTTGGAAATTCTGTATCGAGATCTTTTTCTGAAAGGCCAAAATTCTCCAGCTTGAGTTCACGAGGTAAAGGGGCTTTTTCCGTGGCCAAAACATCGCAATTCGCCATTAAATGGCCATAGGTCCGATAGGCATTGATGAGATAGTAAATGCGAAGATCCGCGCTATCCTGCCGATGGGGAAGAACCTTGGGAAGATGCGAGGCAAACTGCATTCCTTCAAAAAAATTCTTCCAAGAAACATCCACACTATTGGGATCTTGTAACCACTGCTCATATAGCCCTTCTAGCATTTTAAGATTGGCAAGATTGACGTAAGAAAAGGATGCTTCTTGACTCATAATTGCTACATATACCACATATACAAGAAAATGCAAAAAACCGTTTTTGCCTGTCCTTGCATCGCCTATCTTTCCAATTTTTTCCATCAGCCTTAATTCATTGGAAAAACACCTGCTTTGAGGATAGAAAATCTAGTGCATAAGCTTTGGTAAAATTACCGCTTTTTGAACTGGAATGTGTATAGAAAAAAATTTTCTCTAGGCAATAAAACAAAGTTTTTGTAAATTACCTAGGTAATCTGGGGTGTGTGTAGATGAATCTCAAAAGTGAACGACTAAAAAAGCTTGAAAATGAGCTAGCTGATTTAGAACATTGGCTTAAGCTCGGACTTGTTCCCAAAAAAGATATTACCAAGCACAAAGAAGAGATCGAGGCGATCCGAAAAAAAGTTGAAGATGAGAGACGGCGTCTTCGTTTCCTTAAGGAAAGTGGTGAAACTGAAGAATATACTCCTCCAAAGAGAACTGCCCGCGCTGCCTATCAAGAACCTCAAAGTATGCCCGACATGCAGGTCAATACGGAAACAGAAGGAGGCGGTTATGACATGGGAACCGAATCCTATAGTGCTGAAACTGAAACCTCCACAACCCAAGAAACCACTCCTACAGAAACCACCGAAGAAGAAACCCCCTCTAACATTTATAGCGAAGAAGAAGATCCTTTCAGCGACAAAAATCGCTGGAAGCGGGGAATTCTCGCAGATCCCGATGCGGATGAATGGTAAAACCGCTCAGTCTTTATTTCCACATCCCCTTTTGCAACAAAAAATGTCCCTATTGCCATTTCTTTGTTGTTCCCAATAAAGAAGAACATCGCAAAGCTCTACTCGATGCACTTCTTTCTGAGTGGCAGAGACTCTTGCCCAAAATGGAAGAGCATGAGATTACTTCGATCTATTTTGGAGGGGGAACGCCGACTCTATTTGGTGCAAAGGCCATTCATACCCTTCTAGAAAAAATTCCCTATTCCTCCGACTGCGAAATCACAATCGAAGCGAATCCTGAAGATGTGACCAAAGAACTGATGTCAAAGCTCAAAGGCGCAGGAATTAATCGGGTGAGCATCGGCGTCCAATCCCTTGAAGACGACAGCCTTCTTCTTCTTGAAAGAACGCACAATGCCAAAAGAGCGATTGATGCCATCCATATCACCCATAACGCCGACATCACGAACATTTCTATTGATCTCATGTATGAGTTGCCTGAGCAAACTAGTAAAAATTTCGAAAACACACTTCACAAACTCAAAACCCTTCCTATTACCCATCTTTCTCTTTACAATCTCACCATTGAGCCCAATACCGCATTTTTCAAGAGGACCCTCAATCTTCCTTCCCCAGAAGAGAATTTGAAAATGCTCCAAGCGGCAACATCACACCTAGAAGAAATTGGGCTGAAACGCTATGAAATTTCTGCTTTTGCCCGCCCTGGATATACCTCTCGCCACAATATCGGCTATTGGACTGCACGCCCTTTTTTTGGCCTGGGCCCCTCAGCTTTCAGCTACTACAATGGAAAGCGATTTCGCAATGTCGCTCATCTCCATCGCTACATGAGAGCACTAAAAGAAAATCGAACTCCTGTTGATTTCACCGAAGACCTCCCCTATCCCCAAAATGTCCATGAACTCCTTGCTGTCCAACTGAGACTCTTAGAAGGAGTGGATCTTAAGGTCTTTGATCTGCCCGATGCTACTCATATCCTTCTTGCTAAACTTGAAACTGAAAATTTTCTCGAAAGGAAAGGATCTCATTGCAAACTCACCTCTAAAGGCATCCTCTTCTATGATACTGTCGCTACTGAAATCATTTAAATTTTATTTTATGCACCACTGGGACATTTCTATTTGATGCCTACACAAAGACATTTTTTCTTGACTTTTTTTTTAAATTTATGATATTATATATGATAAAATGTCTATTTTATTTAATACAATTACTTCTTACTGCACCGATCTTACCAACTTTTTGTTTCCCCCGCCAACTTTAAAAACAAATTTAGAAATGCTTTTATGGGCTCAACAAAACAACCTAAACTTCGTTAAAGAAATTATTGAAAAGGGTGATTTAGAGCTTTTAAAAGCTAAAAACAATGATGGGAATACTCTTCTTCACTGGGCCATGTTACAGAATCGTACAGAGATCGCCAAACTTCTTATTAAAAAGGTTATTGAAAAGGGTGATTTAGAGCTTTTAAAAGCTAAAGACCATCATGGGAATACTCCTCTTCACTATGCCAT
>JAAKFC010000053.1 GCA_011065225.1 Chlamydiota bacterium | reverse complement strand
AGCTCCCGTGCTTTTTCGTCCATCTCGATAGTGAAAAAATTCTTTAGGTAAACAGCTGTGATCCGTTTTTTCTAAATATTTTTGGTGTTTATGCACCATCATCTCAAAGTGGAGTTTTTTGCCATCGGAAGTAGAGGCGGAAATAATTTGTTCATTCCAGTATTTTTCCGGGTCAAAAGTAATCGATCCAAATGTGATATTTCCAGCAGGATTTTTTAATTCGATGGATTTGAGATGATGCAAATCATCGTCAGTATATGTATATTTGACGCGATGTTTATTGGGCAGGATTTCTTCATCAAGTAACCAAAAATAAAAATAAGTGTGTTTTTTCCTATCCTTGAGGGAAAAATAGGAGATGCTACCATCTGGGCGGTAAAGAATTGCCTTATATTTTTTTTCATCAATTTCAAGACGGTTTTTGCTCGTGTCATTTCTTGGAGAAAGATCTCCTGAAGTCCGGAAAGAGTTCATGGGTAAATAGAGGCGTTTACTTTTCTGGCATTTTTTTATCCCATATTGAACCAAATTCCCCGATTTTTCACTTATGTAAAGCTTGCTAGGGATAAATCCGGCAGTATTTGGATCATATCTATGCAAAATATAGATATGCGGGAGGAGATTCCACCCGCCTCCAAAAACCCAACCTCCACGATATCCTTGGATTTTGAGGTCTGGTTTTGGTTCTATGGCATTTCCACTTGTATATGTACGATAAATGGGAAAAGGCGACGGGCCTTTTATTACTGTGTCTTGGAAAGAGAGGTTGAGTTGTCCTGTTATTACATTGACATTGTGAAAAACAGTGGGATCTTCATCTTCAAGAAAAGAATCTGGTGTCGATCCAATTAGATAAGAAAAGAAGAAAAAGAAAAATAAAATTTTTTTCATGCCCAAAAGGATACACAAATGTTTTTTTCAAACAATATTTTTTGCACCCTTTCTCTTGAAAAATATCTCTCTATCCTTCATAAATGAACCAAACTACGTGTGGGTTTTCTTATGGAACAAGCTGTTGATACTGGAAGAGACAAAGTTAAACAGATTTGCGAGGTTCTTCGCAAGGAGACTTTGGAGCCAGCTATTGATGAGGCCAAGGGCATACTCGATGATGCCCATAAAAAAGGACAGCAAATCGTTGCGGAAGCAAAAGATAAAGTTGCGAAGATGATTGCCGATGCGGAAAAGGAAATTGAGAAGAAACATGGTGTTTTCAAAGCGTCTTTGAATCAGGGAGCCCGCCAGGCAATTGAATGGCTCAAACAGGAAATCGAAGAGCGCCTTTTGAATCGGAACCTTGCTTCGATGATTGCAAAAGCTACAAGTACGCCTCAAGTTTTGGCTGATATGGTTTCTGCTGTGATTAAGGCAGTTGAGGAAGAGGGACTCGAAACAGAACTCAGTGTGATTATTCCCGCTTCGATAGAGCCGCGGCAGGTGAATGAGCTCTTGGGCAAAGAGTTGCTCGAGCTCTTGAAAGAGAAAAGCGTGATCGTCGGTCCTAAGAAGGGAGGAATCGAGTTGAAACTCCACAAAGAAAATATTACCATCGACATTTCAAGTAGCGCCCTTCTAGAATTGATGACCCGTTACATCCGCAAGGATTTTCATAAGTACTTTTTTGCAGAAAAATAGCATGCATAATTACTATTTTGTCGCCCCATCTTTACCATCCCTTGTGCTCGGAGAAGCTTCCGAGATCACTTTTGAGCAATTGATGTACCGACTGCATCTGAACTTGAGCAAGGGAGATCTCAAAAAAGTCTCTGTTTTGCGCTTTACTGTTGATCTGCATAACATTCGCGCCCTCTATTCTGATCAACCTATCGATCCACGTGGCAACTTGAGTGAAAAAGAGCTTGATGAGGCTTTACTTGTGGAGGCTGATCTTCCGGATTATGTCTTCGAGTTTTTGGGTCAATTTGATGAGAATAAGGAAAAAGTCCGGCACTTCTTTGGTCTTCTCTCTCGCTATTATGCTGAGGAAATTGAAAGACAGGAGGGGTTTTTGAAGGATCTCCTCATCTTTCAACGTGAATCTCGATTGGTGCTTGCGGCGATCAGAGCGAAAAAAACAGGGCGGGACATCCTTGTAGAACTCCAATTCGAGGACTTTACTGATCCAGTTGTCGCTCAAATTTTAGCTCAGAAAGACATGGAGGAATATGAACCTCCCATGCAGTACCAAGATCTAAAGCAAAATTTGCTTACATGTGGCGATGATCCCTGGGAGCAATACAAAACGGTCATCGTCTATGAGTTCAATTGGATTGAAGAGATGACGGGATATCCTCTTTTTTCCCTCGATTGGATTCTGGGATATGTGGCTAGGCTCATGCTTGTTGAGAAGTGGAATGAGCTCGATGAAGGAAGGGGAAATGAGATTGTCGACAAATTTAAAACAGGAACGTAGGAAAATATGAAGACCCTTGCTACCGGAAAAGTTGTTAAAGCCTTTGGAAATCTCCTTCACATTGCTTTTGAGGGGAATATCCGCCAGGGTGAGATCGCAATGATCGATTTGGGTGGGATCTCGCTGAAGGGAGAAGTGATTGAAATTATCGGTGATGTGGTCAAATTGCAAGTGTTTGAAGATACGCGAGGCGTACGTTTTGGCACACATGTAGAATTTTCAACACATCTTCTGGAGGCGGAACTAGGGCCAGGGCTTCTCACTTCGATTTTTGATGGACTGCAAAATCCACTTGAACAGATCGCCAATGCCACTGGGCTTTTCCTCACTCGCGGAACCTATTTGCCTGCTCTCGATTACAAGAGGCATTGGGACTATCATCCTACTTGTCAAGTAGGTGATGTTCTTTGCCGTGGTGAAGAGATCGGTTATACCATGGAAGGGCGGTTCCACCACTCTATAATGGTTCCTTTCTCCCATAGGGGAAAATACAAAATTACATGGGTAGTGGGCGAAGGCTCTTATCCTATCGACACTGTTGTGGCAAAAGCTGAAGATGAAAATGGCAATGAGATTTCTTTCACTATGGTCCAAAAGTGGCCGGTAAAGAATGCTCTTTTTGCCGGCGAAAAAGTGCGTGTCGAAGAGATGTTGGATACGGGTCTGAGGATTCTGGATACGCAGTTTCCTATTATGAAAGGGGGGGCTTTTTGCTCTCCGGGCCCTTTTGGCGCTGGTAAAACTGTTCTGCAGCACCATCTCTCTAAATATTCTTCCGTCGACATTGTGATTGTATGTGCCTGTGGCGAGCGGGCAGGAGAAGTCGTTGAAGTACTCCGCACTTTTCCCCACTTGAATGATCCGCATACGAATGATCCGCTGATGAATCGCACTGTCATCATTTGCAATACTTCATCGATGCCGGTTTCTGCGCGGGAAGCTTCCATTTATTTGGGAGCGACTATTGCCGAATACTATCGACAGATGGGACTCGATATCCTTCTTCTTGCCGACTCCACTTCGCGTTGGGCGCAAGCCATGCGCGAAATGTCTGGCCGTCTTGAGGAAATTCCCGGTGAAGAGGCTTTCCCGGCTTATCTCTCTTCGCGCATCGCTTCCTTTTATGAGCGCTCCGGCGTTATTGCACTGTCAAGTGGAAAAACGGGCTCTCTCACCATTGGAGGCACGGTATCGCCAGCGGGCGGAAACTTTGAAGAGCCTGTCACGCAGGCAACACTTGCTGTTGTGGGAGCGTTTCATGGCCTTTCTAGATCCCGCTCTGATGCGCGCCGCTATCCCGCGATCGATCCGCTCATTTCCTGGAGTAAATATGAGGAAATGGTCGGCGTTTTGCTTGACGAAAAATTGAAAGGCTGGGGACGCTTTGTGCGCCTAGGAGAAAAGATCTTGCGCGAAGGCGATGATATCGGCAAGAGAATGGAGGTTGTCGGCGAAGAAGGGATCTCGATCCACGATATGGTCATTCACCTCAAGGCCGAGCTCTATGATTTTGCTTACCTCCAACAAAACGCCTTCGATAAAGAAGATGCCTATTGTCCTCTTGAGAGGCAAGTTCCCCTTTTCAAATTGATCGGAAAAATTTTTGAAACCGATTTTGCATTTGAGGACCACGACAGCGCCCGTTCTTATTTCCTTGCGCTGCAAAATGAGATTAAGAATATGAATTTTAAGCCCTTTGGCTCTGAGCAATATCACAAGGCCTATGGCAATATTGAACAAAAAATCAACCAACAAACGGCAAAATGAAAAAAACCTACGACCGGATCGTCAACATGCGGGGCAACTTGCTCACCGTCCAAGCAAAAGATGTGGGCCTCGGAGAGATTGCTCGTGTGAATAAGCGAAATGGAGAATCTACCTACGCCTCTGTTCTCAGCATTGATGGAGAGCTTATCACGCTCCAGTGTTTTGAAAACACGCGAGGAATTTTCACAAATGATCGAATCACTTTTCTTGGTAAACAGATGCAGGTCGTTTGCTCGGAGTCGCTCCTCGGCAGACGTCTCAATGGTTCAGGGGAACCCATCGACAACGGCCCGAATGTGCAAGGTGATGAGATTGAAATCGGCGCCCCTTCTTTCAATCCAGTCCGTCGGATCATCCCGCATGAGCAAGTGCTCACCAACATTCCGATGATTGATGTGTTCAATTGCCTTGTCAAATCACAAAAAATCCCTATCTTTTCCATTGCAGGGGAACCTTACAACCCGCTTTTGATGAGGATAGCGAATCAAACCGACGCCGATATTGTTATCATTGGGGGCATGGGACTCCGTTTTGATGACTATCAAGCCTTTATCGACAATGCTGAGAATGCTGGCTCTATGGAAAAAACCATTATGTTCATCCACAAGGCAACAGACCCTGCCGTAGAGTGTTTACTCGTGCCTGATATGGCTCTTGCTTGCGCGGAAAAATTCGCCACGCAAGGGAAAAATGTCCTTGTTCTCTTGACTGACATGACAGCTTTTGCCGATTCGATCAAAGAGATCATGATCACGATGGATCAAATTCCTTCGAATCGGGGCTATCCAGGCTCACTTTACTCTGACCTTGCTGCACGCTATGAAAAAGCGGTTGATATCGACGGGAGCGGTTCCATTACGATCATTTCTGTGACCACAATGCCAGGGGGTGATGTGACCCATCCCATCCCCGACAATACGGGATACATCACCGAGGGACAATTCTATCTGCATGGCGGTCGCATTGATCCTTTCGGTTCCCTTTCTCGCCTCAAGCAACAGGTGATCGGGAAAGTGACCCGTGAAGACCACGGTGATTTAGCGAATACACAAATTCGCCTCTATGCTGACTCAAAAAAAGCGAGCGAGCGAGCGAGCATGGGCTTTAAGTTGTCGCGCTGGGATGAAAAATTGCTCAATTTCTCGATCCTCTTTGAGGATCGAATGATGAACCTTCAGGTAAACCTCCCACTTGAAGAAGCTCTCGATCTGGGTTGGAAGACTTTGAGTGAATGCTTTGAAAGAAATGAGGTAGGGATCAAAGAATCCTTGCTCGAAAAATATTGGCCAAGATGAACCTATTTCACTATTTTAAAAACATGCTTTTTGAGTCTTTTTATCCATCTTTCTGGTGCACTTCTTGGCCTACTATTTCAAGTATGTCCTGCGAAGTGAACCAAAAATCTGCAAAAAAATCCTTTAAAAAATCAAATTCTTCAAATAGTGAGATAGGTTCATAGATGAACATCAAATACACCAAAACAGAATTGCGCCAGCAGCAGATTCGGCTCACGCAGCTAGAGAAATATTTGCCCACTCTCCAACTCAAAAAAACCATGCTCCAACTTGAGATCAATGGGGTCCAGGATGAACTAGAGCAGTTTGGGGTCCAACTGGACAATTATGCTGGCAGAGTGCGGGGCTTTCAAAAACTCCTCACCAGTCCCGATGCTGAGAGCCTTTTCGAATCTTGCCATTTGCTCCAAGTCAAAAAACACTATGAGAATATTGCCGGTGTGGAAATCCCCATTTTCGAGGAGATCGTTTTTGATCAGCCGACCTATTTTCTCTTCGACACCTCTTTTTGGCTTGAAAGCGGCATCCACAGCACGCGCCAGCTCATTGAAACCCGTGAAAGAATCATCATTTTAGAGGAGAAAAAAGCCCTTCTTGAAAAAGAATTGCGTGAAGTGTCAATCCGCGTCAATCTCTTTGAAAAAATCATGATCCCTCGTACACAAAGCAACATCAAAAAGATCAAGATCTTCCTAGGGGACCAGCAGCTCGCTGCTGTTTCTCAAGCCAAAGCTTCTAAGAGAAAAATCCTCCAGCGCAAGGGTAAGAGATGATCATCAATCTGAGAAAATATCTCTTTATTGGCGCTAAAAATGATCTTGCGACATTTTTCATAAGAGCGCAGGAAGAAGGATTTATCGAGTTCATCACCGATCGCAAGAAGGGCAAAGAACTGCCAGAAAGTATTCGTAAACTCATCGATGCAATCAAGGTATTGCGCAAACAACCCGTTAAAGAACCCGACAAAGGAGGGGGAGACCTTGCCTTTGCCGATGAAATTGCTGCTCAAGTACTCGATCTGACTCATGAAATCGAAAAACTCAGCGAAGAAAAACGCTTTCTCGAAGCTGAAATCGCTCGTGTTCGCCCTTTTGGGCAATTTTCCTTCGACGACATTGCTTTCATTGAAGAAAAGGCCAAGAAAAAAATCCAATTTTACTGTGTCAAGACCACCAAAACCCACGAGATCGAAGATGCTATTTCACTCATCTATATCGGCACTGACTACGACCTCGATTATTTCATCGGGATCCACGACGTGCCCAAAACTTTCCATGGAATGATCGAAATGCATTTCGAGCGGACAGCGGCTGAGTTGCGCAATCATCTCGCTTTTGTAGATGAAACTCTTCATCAAGTAGAAGCAGAGCTGAAAGGCTTTGCTGGGCATATCGATTTCCTTCGCGATAGCCTTCTCGGGAAGCTCGATATCCACACTTTAGAGAAAACACAAAACGAGGTTGCCTTTCCCATTGAAGGATCCCTCTTTTCCATTGAAGGATGGGTCCCTGAAAACAAGATTAAAAAACTCCCCAACCTTATCGGCACTCAGGCCATTGCCTTTGAGCCTATTGTCGTTGAAAAAGACGACAAAATCCCCACCTATATGGAAAACAAAAATGTGAATCAGATTGGCGAAGACCTCGTACACATCTACGACATTCCTGCTTCTACTGACAAAGACCCTTCAGGCTGGGTTTTCTGGGCTTTTATTTTTTTCTTTGCCATGATTATAGCAGATGCAGGGTACGGGCTACTTTATTTGGGCCTTGCGTTCTTTATCAAATACAAATTTCCAAAAATCAAAGCAAAAGGAAAACGACTTCTAAAACTTCTATTTGCCATAGCCACTAGCTGTATCATTTGGGGCATTCTCACTACTGCTTTCTTTGGCATTGAACTTGCCCCTCAAAATCCCATCTCGCGGTTTTCAATTCTCAATATAATTATAGAAAAAAAAGCTGAGTACCATCAGCGGAAAAATGATGAAGTACATAAAGAGTGGCTCAAGAAATTCCCCCAAATTGCAAGCGCTAAAAATGGCAAAGAAATTCTTTCAAATGCTTATGTAGTCAAGGATGATGTCAAAACTTACAAAATGCAAAATGAATTCACCAATAATGTCTTGCTTGAATTTGCTCTTCTTGTCGGAGTCATACACATCTCCCTCTCACTCCTTCGCTATCTCAAGCGTAAATGGGCCAATATTGGCTGGGTCTTTTTTTGCATTGGTGGCTATCTCTTCTTCCCAGTCACTCTCAAAGCCACTTCACTCGTCGAATTTTTGGGCTGGATGCCAAAAGATGTTGCAGCAACAATCGGCATCCAACTCCTCTATGGAGGAATTGGAGTTGCTGTTATACTTGCTTTCATTCAACGCAAACTCAAAGGGATTACGGAAATTGCTGAAATCGTCCAAGTTTTTGCAGACATCCTCTCTTATTTGCGGCTCTATGCTTTGGCTCTTGCTAGCACTATCATTGCCCGCACAACGAATGACATGGGAGTCAAAATTGGTCTTGTCGTTGGAACTCTAGTGATTTTGATGGGTCACAGTATTAATCTTCTTCTTGGAGCAATGAGTGGTGTGATCCATGGCCTTCGTCTCAACTTCATCGAATGGTACCACTATAGCTTTGATGGGGAGGGAAAACTTTTTAATCCCTTAAGAAAACTTAGAATTAAACAGGAGTAAATATTTATGGACTTTGCAATGATCGGCCCCGTTTTAGCTCTTGCACTCGGGTGTATTGGAAGCGCAATGGGATGCGGAATTGCCGCAATGGCTGCTCATGCTGTCATGAGCCGTGTAGAAGAAAACCACGGGCAATTTATTGGCATGGCCGTCATGCCAGCCTCTCAATCTATTTATGGCTTCGTCTTGATGATCTTGATGAAAAATAGCCTTGATGGGGGAGGGCTCTCGCCGCTTGCAGGTGTGGGAATCGGCCTTATGGTTGGACTCGCCTTACTGGTTTCTTCGGTTTACCAAGGAATGTGTGCTGCATCAGGAATCCAGGCCTCTGCGAAACAGCCCGCCATCCTCGGAAAGTGCTTTGCAACGCTTGGAATCATTGAGTCGTTTTCCCTCTTTGCCTTCGTTTTTGCGCTGATTTTGATTTAAA
>JAAKFC010000052.1 GCA_011065225.1 Chlamydiota bacterium | reverse complement strand
TTATCACCGGCAATTTGAACAGGATTTGCCGCAAGACAAACAAAGTTCATCTTACACGGAAGTTGCAAAAAGAACAGTACACATTGCACTCCCTTTTCTCAGTTTATATCAGCCTTTTGGAAGTGCGCTTTCGCTCGCGATGGGAAGTACGCGAGTACTCACAAGTGGTATAGGTGTCGCCTACTCTGACAACTTGCATACTTTTGCAAACCAGGTAATGCAAGTTGGCCTTGCCACACTTGCTTTAGTGGGGACACTCTACAATTTCACATTGGGTCTGTATTTAACGACAGGAGCTGACCTCTTTGCCAACTTTGTGAAAATTCTCGAGCGACTGCATCAGTTGGAATACAAACAAGCCGGCGAAGAACTTTTGCAAGCGCTCGCAAGTGGGATGTATCTCGCCATCATGATGACCGGGTCACTTGAAGTCATTCTCGCCTCTCTTCTGATTCAAGCGATGGTGAGCTTTATTCAGGCTCGTGAAGAGTGGAGTCAGGGGCGTATGCCAGAGGCAATGGCCAAAACTCTGATGGGAATGATTCGCCTCTACCAAGCCAATCACCAGCTAGATCTCATTCACAGAAGAAATGATCTATTCAAGCGCTATGAGGAGTTGACAAAGCGAATTCAAGAGGGCCGTAAGATCGACCATCTCTATGACCATCCTATTGTTGTCCATGGAGATCGTCAAAGCATGGAGGAGCACCCACTCGAGCATCTCGATGATCGGATGAATGAAAATAGGGTCATTTTCAAAGATGCAAATGGCAATGAGTATGATTTTGGATCGCATTTTTATGGGTATGGGAAGCAAAAAGTAAAAGGGATGAATATCAACTTCCGCGATGAAGGAGGACATACGACCCTCGAATTCAAAATCAACCATGTTTTCCGCGATCGTTTGCAAGGCCTTATCAACGATCTTGAAAATTCCTCTCCAGAAGATTTGAAAGAAATATTCCAACTTTATGGTTCCCGTGTTGAAGATATTTCAATTGATCGAAAGCCCATAAACAACACTGACCCTGATGACTGGTGGACTCCTGATTTAGGAGAAGTCTATGAAGTGTATTTGAAAGGGTTGGGAAAGATCTCCATTGGGGGATCGGGGGAGGTGATCAATCTCTATGATCGGGTCACTGTCGAGATGGAGGAAGGAAAAAATCTCTATGATTTTCATGAAGCACTTTCTTTTCTAAATCTCGATGATGCTCTCAGGCTTTCTGCTAAGGAAGATATTGATCGTATGAAAATGGGACATCTTTTTCGGATGTTTGCCCCGAAAGAAGCGACTCTTTTTGAAAGGACTGATCCCTTCTTTGACCTTCCACTCGATCAATTCAAAAAAGAAATTCTGACTCGATCTCCTGAAATGGAAGGGGTTTTTGATCAGTGGTTTTCAAAAATGGAGCTAAGAGAAACGCTCCCAGGTCGCATGCGATGGAATGTCGATGGTCTATCTGCCCAGCTCCAAAAGCAAGGAGCAAGGGGACTCACTGCGGCTTTAACTGGTGTTTGGGGAAACGAGGATCTTTATGAGCGTACAGCTTCCATGCTCAAAATGGGAATGCTTTCTCATGAAATGCGCGATCGCTATGACTTGGGGCAAGACGGTCTATCTGGGGGATTTGATTATTCTACCGGTGGTGCAGATAGTGTTTTTACCCAAATGGTGACAAAGAACAATGAGACATATGATGACTATTGGTATTGGAGCCCTGTTCGATTTCTGATCTCTCCCAAAATCCTCGAATCTGGCACATACCAATACCATGATGATAATTTTGGGAGTCGCATAGTCAATCCTGATGATGAATTCTGGTGGTGGTTCGAAGATGATTACCTCAAACGGAATAATATCTTTGATTTCTTAACCGTCGAAAAACTCTATTTCCAAGGTGGTAATGAAGTGATGGTCAAAGATCGGATCCCTCCAGAGTTCTTCACAGGGATCGTTGTAGACGATGAAGCGACAAAGCAAGGTCTTCTCGAATACTTACGTGGGAAAAACCTCGTTCAAAAAGATGCAATGGGACGGGAAACGATTCTTTCACGCCTCGTCGATCAATTTCTCTATGTTGGTGACAAGGTCACTGATGAACAATTTGCTTAGACGACCAATAAAATTGAGAAACTTTTTAGTGGAGGGAGTAGTCAATCAAATTCCAATTCTAGCCAAACATGATGGAAATTTAATCAAGAGAGCGCCTATTGCTAAATGCGAAACGAAATCTGCATCAAATAGGTTTTTTCCTTCTGACAAATTAAAAGTTCCAGTTATGTCTAAATATTGGAAAAATACTTTAGCTACAGATGCAACTATAGGTGTATAAAAAGCACTTTTAACATTTAGGAGGGGTAAATCTGGGTTGAAGAAAAAATCAGGGAGCCCTTGCTTTACTCTTGCTGTTCCAAAATAATTTGCCAAAGTCCCATTAAGAATAGAAGCTAGACCAACTACTGCCACCTTCACCATGATTCCATTACCAAAATACTCTTCCAATGAAGGACGGAAAACGAAAGTAATAAAAAAAAGCGAAGTGATTGTATTAATAACATTTTCCCTACGAACATTTTTCACTAACCTCTCATTCATTTCTACCCAGACAGTATTCTGCTTTTTATTAAATTTGCTCATTTCATTTTCATCGAAGAGAGAAGTTAAATCGACAGGAGCTCGACAAGTAGGGCATACTTCATTCCCTTTTTCACATTTGATCAACCAATTTTTTAAACACTCTTTGTCAAAAATATGTCTTGCTACCTCCTCAGTTGTTGTAGAAACATCATGTGCAACAATATCATTGCCTTCAGACCCTCTACAGATTAAGCACATATAATCATCAGGTTTATCATTCATTTGATAAAAACTTACTGACATAATCACTCCTCTTTTTTTGGAGACATTATGACTTGGATAAAACTTTTAGACAACGAGAAGAGAGGGATTTTCTAAGAAAATCTGCAAGGTGCCGAGAAAGCGTGCGGCATCGGCTCCATCCACAACTCTGTGATCGGAAGCAAGGGTAAATGCCATTGTTTTACCGGGTGCGACTTGTCCGTTTTTCACAACGGCTTTTTCTTGGATCCCACCGATGGCAAGAATCGCTGCTTGAGGGGGGTTGATGACGGCAATAAAATCGCGCACACCAAACATGCCGAGGTTGGAGATGGTAAAAGAACCTCCTGTATACTCTTCTGGAGCCAATTTTCCATCGCGAGCTTTTTTCGCAAGAGTGCGCACTTCTGAGGAAATTTCCTCGAGATTTTTGTAATCGGCGTGGCGGACGATGGGGGTGATAAGACCGTCAGGAATACTAACAGCAATAGCAATGTCGATGGTTTTATAGCGAATAAGAGTGGAGTTGACAGTATTAAAGCCGCTGTTCACTTCGGGATGCTTTTTGAGGGTCAGGGCTGTAGCGCGCAGGATGAGATCGTTGAAGGTTACGCGAAGACCCCCTGCTTTGAATTGCTCGCGAATCGCTATCATCGGCTCAGCATCGATTTCTTGAGCCACATAGAAATGCGGGATGAAGGTTTTGGATTCTTGCAGGCGTCTGCCAATGACTTTACGCATTTGGGTGAGGGGCTCTTCTTCATAGCTACCAGGAGCAATTGTGGGCTGCTCATGATGGAAGCTGACAAGCCCTTTTTGTGCACCTGTTTCAAGGTCTCGGCTCATGATTCGGCCACGAGGACCCGAACCTTTGATAGAGGCAATGTCGATTCCTTTTTCTTGAGCTAGTTTGCGCGCTAAGGGCGATGAAGGGATGCGTCCGAGGATGGGTTTGGTGGGCTCTTCGAATGTATAGCCTTCGAGCGGTGGCAGTGGTGCAAAAGCAGGCTGCTCTATCGCTCCGGCAGCAGGGGCAGCTGCAGGGACTTCTTCTTTTTCCTCTTCTGCAGGAACTTCTTCCTCGGTGGGGGGAGGGGGAGGAGCTTCGCCTTCGGGTTCATAGCCTTCGATGCTTTCATCGGCGGTTTCTGTGAAAATCGCAATGGGCTGATTGACTCTTGCAGAGCCTCCATCTGGGATGAGGATTTTGCGTACATAACCCTCGTCAATTGCATTGTGCTCAACGGTGGCCTTATCAGTCGCCACTTCCATTAGAACATCATCAGCACCTACATGATCACCTTCTTTGACTCGCCATTTGACAATAGTTCCTTCTTCCATCGTGGGGGAAAGTTTGGGCATGGTCAATGTAAAAGGCATTGGTATCTCTCCATTAGCTTAGGACTTTATTGATTGCGTCTAAAATCCGTTCTTTAGTGGGCATTGTTTCTTTTTCCAACATTTTGGAGTAAGGCATAGGGGTTTCCCTTTGGCATACTCGCTCGATGGGTGCGTCGAGAAAGTCAAAACAGTGCTGTTGGATCTGAAAACCAACCTCGGCGCAGATTCCACTAAAAATATGACCTTCTTCGACAAGGACACACATATGTGTTTTGCGCACAGAATCGGCAATGGTGGGAAGATCGAGTGGTCTGATGGTGCGCAAATCAATGAGCTCTATTTCGATTCCTTTCTTGGCAAGTTCCATCGCAGCCTCTTTGCAGATATCGACCATCCGGCTATGCGAAATGAGGGTGAGGTGTTTCCCTTCTTGGATTATTTGGGCCTTTCCGATTGGAATGAGATATTCTTCTTCGGGAATTTCCATTTTCAGCCCATAGGTCAGCTCGTTTTCCAAAAAGAGAACGGGATTGTTGTTGCGAATCGCAGATTTCAAAAGGCCTTTAGCATCATACGCATTGTTAGGGGTAATGATGATTAGCCCGGGCAAGTTGCCATAGAGTGCTTCAATGCAATGGGAGTGCTGGGAAGAGACTTGCGCTGCAGCGCCATTCGGTCCGCGGAAAACGATCGGCACGCTAAAGCGGTTGCCGGACATGTAATGCATTTTGATGGCATTGGAGATGATCTGGTCGCACCCCACAAACGAAAAGTTAAAACTCATGAATTCTACAACAGGTCTTAGGCCGCACATGGCAGCACCGATTGCCAGACCCGCAAAGCCGAGTTCAGAGATGGGGGTATCAATGACTCGGTCCGGACCCCATTTATCCAACATTCCCTTGGTCACCTTATAGGCACCATTGTATTCAGCCACTTCTTCACCGATGATGAAGACACGTTCATCACGGGCCATCTCCTCATCGAGGGCTTGCCGAATTGCATCGCGAACTTCTATTGTTTGTTTATTTTGCAAAAACGTCCTCTTCTAGGTGTATGGGGTCAGGCCAAGGAGCTTCTTCGGCGTGTTTCATTGCCGCTACTACAATTTCTTTTTGTTCTTTGTCCATTGTTTTGTACTCTTCATCGCTCAGCATATTGAAAGCGGAAAGGGTTTTGAGCATGATCATGAGCGGATCGCGTTCCATGCATTTGCTTAAATCTTCTTTGGAACGGTAGAGAGCAGGATCGGAAACCGAATGACCTTTAAAACGCTCGGCAAAGACTTCGACGAGAACAGGTCTTGAAGTCTTTTTTACTTCTTCAAAGACGTGTTTGAAGCCGGCATAGCAGTTGAAAAAATCCATCCCATCAAAAGAATAGCCTTCCATGGCATAGCCAGGGGCTTTGCGCTCAGCAATCGGTTGGACGCAGATGGCCCGATCCACATGAGTTCCCATCCCCCATTCATTGTTTTCAATCACATAGATACAGGGAAGATCCCATAGCGATGCGAGATTCAGAGATTCATGAAAAGATCCTTGAGCAACAGCTCCGTCACCAAAAAAACAAACTGCCACATCTTTGGATTTACCGTCGACACTCGGGAATTTCTTCTTATAGTTGATCGCAAATGCAGCGCCCGTTGCAATGGGAATTTGTCCACCTACAATGCCGAAACCACCAAGCATCTCTTCTGTGTAAAAGTGCATCGAGCCACCACGACCCAACGCATTGCCAGTTGCCTTTCCATATAACTCGTCCATGAGTTCGATGGGAGTCGCTCCAAGAAGTAAGGCCAGTGCATGACAGCGATACGAGGTAACCCACCATTGATGAACACCCATTGTTGCAAGAGCTGCCGTTTGGATGGCTTCTTGTCCTATATACGAATGGAAAAAGCCTCCAATCTTCCCGTGCAAATAGGCGGATTCAGCACGGATCTCAAAATTGCGGACGAGGAGCATTTGCTTCAAATACTCGATCATCTTTTCCTTGCCGATTTCTTGGATCACTTTTTCAAGATCGTGAGAAAAGATTTGAGGCTGTTTTTTTTTCTCTTCTGCCATAGAGTCACGTTAAAAAAAAAATCTATATGTTGCAAGGGCTCAAAAGCTGGGGCCTTGGGCCGTCTGTCCAGTTTTGGGAAGTAAGTTGGGGTTGTTGGTCACAGGCACACCTCGCAAATCATCATCCGAGTGCGCTTGGAAACACCCTGAAAGCCCAAGACAGAGAAATGCTATGCAAAAAATGATTCGTACTTTCATACACTTTAGGATAACGACTTCAGGGCTTTTTTTCCTCTTTTTTTCTTGGGATATAGGGCGATGTATTCCTGATAGGGACGACTCTCATAAAGTTTCATGTGAGAAAACTGGGTTAAATATTCTTTCGCAATTTCTTTGCTTTCTAAAGTAATCGCATTTTCTTGATGTCTTAAGTTTGCATCATTGGTGAAATTGAAAGAGCCTGTCCAAACGGTATGATCGCCAAAAATGCAAAACTTATCATGCATGAGCCCTTTGCGTTTGTTTGTTCCCATTCGAATTCCCTGGTCCCAAACAAAGAGAGGAATTTTCGCATCAGTGAGACGCTGAATAGAAGAACGAGCTTTCACGGAAAAGGGATCGACGAGAACTTCAATGGCCACTTTCCGCAATCTTGCTTGTTCTAGAGCTTTGGCAATTCCTAAATGCGTCATGGAATAAATCGCAATCTTGATCGATTTTTCTTCCCTATCAATTAGCTCAATCAACCGATCTGCAAGCTGATCTTTGGGAGAAAAATACACTTTGCAATCAGCTATGTTACTGAAAATAAGAGCAGGAAGGAGGAGAAAAAATATCTTCAGAATCTTCATTTGCATCAAAAACAGCAGAACTTTATCATAAGGCAATTTTTTATGAAAAGACCTATTTACTACGATACAGAGACCACCGGCATCAGCGCAGAAAAAGATCGAGTGATTGAGCTTGCTGCTTATGACCCAATAGAAGAACGCTCATTTTGCGAGTTCATTCATCCAGGTTTTCCCATTCCGCCTCAGGCAACAGCTATTCACAATATTTCGGATGAAATGGTAAAAGATGCTCTCGGCTTTGAAGACGTGGGCAAAGCATTTACAGAATTTTGCCCAGAAAACACGGTCCTCATTGCGCACAACAATGACGGTTTTGATAAATTTTTCATCGAAGCCGAGTTTGAGCGCTCAGGTCTTATTCTTCCCGACTGGGAATATGTCGACAGTTTGAAGTGGGCGCGCCGTTACCGGCCTGATCTCCCACGCCATTCGCTCCAGCATTTGCGTGAAGTCTATGGCATTGTTGCCAACAATGCTCATAGAGCGCTCGATGACGTGATGGTTCTCTATGACATTTTCTCGCAGATGATCGATGATCTTTCGATCGAAACGGTACAAAAACTCCTTTCTGAATCCAAAACTCTCGATCGGATGCCTTTTGGTAAACACCAAGGGAAATCGCTCACTGAAGTCCCCAAAAACTACGTCTCTTGGCTTGCTGATAGTGGAGCATTTGATAAGCCTCAAAACAAAGAATTAAAAGAAAGCTTCGAGAAAATTGGTGTATTATAAACAATCGATTCTGTAAGCCATTCACTGTTAGCAATATTATTAATTACGTAATACCTAATTAATAGACTTTATGCTATAATGAAAGAATGAGAAAGGAAGAACCAAAGAAAATCAATCAGACATTCTCCATACCAGCAGATGTTTCCCAAGAACTGCATACTTACGTAAAGAGACGTGAGATGAGTCAGTTTGTCAGTGATGCTATTCGCAAAGAGTTGGAATACAAAAAAGAAGATCTTAGAAAGGCTTACCTTGCTGCTAATAAAGACGAAGGGCAACAAGAAGCGCTTGACGAGTGGGAAAGCACCGTAGGCGACGGAACAGATGAGTGGTAAAAAAGACGACTTCCCTAAGAGTGTGTTTACAAAGTGCTTTCACTGAAAGGAGCAAAGGTTTTTTCCTATGAGAATGCTCTGGAGAGCGGAGCAAACTCAATTCGAGTTTGTGCAGCTTGAAGAGTTTCTCATAGGGAAAAAGATTGCTCCTATTGTCGGTGGAATGACTTTGTAAACACACTCTAAAAGAGGCGATATCTATTGGGTAAATCTTGATCCCACAATTGGGGGGGAAACAAAAAAAACGCGTCCGGCTTTAGTTGTCTCTAATGATATTGGGAATAAAGATTGTATTCGGAATTAATTAGGTAGCAATCACGGGTAATAGTTATAGGTTTTACCTGGGTAAAAGATTAAGGAAACACTGAATAACTGCTTTGCCGAGAATTTGGATCAAAAGCGCTGAAAAAGTTAATTTAGAGACCGGAATTAACTTTGGTAAGTTAATGTAGGTCGAAAATTAAGTTTTTCAGATGGTTTTGGCCGAAGAATCGGCGAATGAGTTGTTCAGTGTTTCCTTAA
>JAAKFC010000051.1 GCA_011065225.1 Chlamydiota bacterium | reverse complement strand
CCACCTAGTTCTCCAATAGAATCATCGCCATAACCATCAAGGATGCGATCATAAAAGTTTTGCGCTTTTTTGATCGCCATAATCTGATCTTCAATTTCATGCTCCCCATCCTCAGTTTTCATGGCAGGGCCGGCAATGGCATTGAATGCAGTCTCCTCGCTTAGGATGAATTCTTTTAAAAGAAGCGACCGCAGTCCCAAACTCGAGCGAGAATAACGAGAAAAAAGAGCGCCTTTGATCACTTCAGGGAGATTGCGAAGGCAAAAGACATTGCTTGTTATATTCGTGACATATCGATTTAAGATTTTGGCTTGTTCTTGGGAAAAATCTTCGTAGTTTTCAATCATTTACACTACCTCAGAAAGAAATAAGCGTGTCACATTATTCCATATGGAGTCAAGGAAACACTGAACAACTCCGCTGTTACATTTTCAGCATCTTTCGGGCAAAAATTCTCTTTTCGCAAACTGACTATCAACACAGCCCGAAATCGAGCTGAATCGGAACGCGTATATCAGAGTACTAAAGATTTTGAAAAACCTTATCTTCTCGAAGATTCAAAAAAACTCCAACTAAAAAATTTCCTTTTGTGTATCCTTTCGCGCAAATGAAATACATTTTTTTAGTTTTTTTCTATTTGCATGTCGCAGTGTTTGCTTCTTTTTTCGAAGAAGAAGATCCCATGCACTATTACCATGTCAATGTGATCACAGGACATCTCAATCTAAATTTTCAAGATGCAGAGCTCAAAAGCCCCATTTCTTTCACAATTGGGCGCAATTATTCAAGCACAGGTGCTTTAGAACGCACCCCTGATGATTTGGATCTCAAGTTAAAAAATAAAAGAAACAGCGAGTGGATGTTTCAGGGAGGATGGAGTTTTTTGCCTTATACCAACTTGCTCGTAGAATATGATCCAGACTCCAAAACACGACTCAAAGCTTATCTCTGTGAAAAAAATAGCAGCAATCTTATTGCTTATTCCTATTTTAAAACGAAAAAAAAATATCGTTACTTACGACCTAATTCTAAAAATACTAAGGCTTCAGGGAATCTGAGTTCCCGGAAAAAACCACAACACAACATCCTGAAACTTTCAAATAAACTGGCCATATTATTACTGCCAGACGGGAGTGAACGGCACTACTTTGGAAGTATCGATGATAAGAATTCTAAACAGACAACCTATTGGCGCCTAGACTTAGAAATTTTACCAAGTAAACACCGAATCGTCTACAACTATTCAAAAGAGTTTTATGAGGGTGGAAAGCTCATCCAAATCCAAATCCAAAACCCTTTAGGAACAAAAACCTTTGCATCTATTGATTTCGATCATTCTTCTTATGAAACGGAAAAATGTTTGCATGTGAAAACATCTGATGGGAAATCCATTTCCTATCAAATGGGATCCGAATTTAAAGAAAGAACCTATCTGCAAGAAGTACAAACGAATATCAGACCCAAAGAAACCATGCACTACCAACCAGGAAGAAAAGGCATTGGTGCACGGATAGGAAGCATGAGCTTTGGAGACAAAGAACAATTTCGGGTAGGATACTACCACCCTTCAAGTAAAGAAAAAGAAAAGAAATGGGCAAAAAAACCTAAAAAGCATTCAAAAGGAGACAAAGTTCAATCAATCCAATTTCCTGATCCAGAAACTGGCAGATTTATAGGTATGGCTGAATTTTCTTATTACCCGGAATATACCGAAGTAAAAGACAATGAAGAAAATCTAACACACTATTTCCATGATGGGGAAAAGCTCCTTTTCATTAAACACTTTGATAGTCATGGCAATCTCCAATCAAAAGTCGAATTTCTCTGGAAAAATGACAACCTTGCTGCAAAAAAAATGTTCGATGGTAATGATCAACTCCTCTTTTCGAAATCTTTTGTCTATGATGCTGCAGGAAATATTCTACGAGAAGATTGGGAGGATTATGCAACAAACTGCCCACTGATTCGTCGACAATTTTCCTATACCAAAAAATCTCGACTTCTTCTTTTCGAGGAAGAAGATGATGGATTTTCTCATAGATATGAGTATTTACCTCACACAGACCTCCTGACAAAAAAATTCACCCTTTACGAGGGGAAAATTCTTCTTAGAGAGTTCTCATTTTACAATGAAGACAACCTTTTGATTTGCAAGATCACAGATGATGGAACACGCGCAAATTCAGAAGATCTTACCGATGTCACCCAGCGGCACATAAAAACATTTGAATTGGATGAACAACTCGGCCTTAGCAAAGCAATGATTGAGTCCTACCTAGATCTTAACACTTCTACAGAACAAATTTTTCTCAAGCATCTTTATACCTATAACGATAGAAGAGAAATCATTGCAGAAACAGTTCTTTATGGGCCAAGTGAAGAAAATTACACCATCCATTTTGAGTATGATGAAAGAGGCAATCTTATCAAACAAACCACTCCTCTAGGTCGAAAAAACACCTTTTCCTATGATGAATTTGGCAACCTCAAAGCCTCTAAAGAAATCGGGCATTTGGAAAAGAAATTTGAATATGATTTTGCAGGGCGCCCTAAAACATGTATAGAAAATGGGAAAATCACACGAAGTACTTATGATATAAAGGGAAGATTGCTTGAGCAAATCGATAAAAATGAAACCACCATTTACCAAGAATATGACAGTTTTGGTAGATGCATAAAAACTTGTTTTCCTACGGTCCTTAATGAAGAGGGCACTGCTTATACACCCATAGTGACATCTTCTTATGACATCCAAGGGAATTTAACGACATGCACCAATCCTAGAGGCGAAACCACATCGACAACATACAATATTCTCAGAAAGCCCGTCATCATCGAGTACCCAGATGGAAACTATATCCAGCATTCTTATACTAAAGATGGCAACATTGCCAAAACCACCTACCCTGATCAAACCGAAGTGCACTTTACTTACGATCCATGGCAAAGAATGACCTCCAAAACGACCCTTTCTGCAGATGGAGAAATTCTTAGCGAAGAGACTTGGACCTACAATACTTTTCATCTTCTTTCCTATACAAATCCCATGGGGCTTACCACTCATTACAAATATGATGAACTGGGAAGAAAAATTGAAGAAAGAGCTGAAGATCGCATTCTCACTTATTCCTACGATTCCCTAGGATTTTTAGAAAAAATAACGCAAGGAGGAATGACAAAAGTGCAAAAACACAATGTTGAAGGAGAAGTCATTGAAGAATGGGAAGAAGACTCTTCTGGAAAAATCGAAAATCACATGCGCTTTTTTTACGATGAGGAAGGACGAAAAGAAAGAGCCATTCGGATCACTTCGAAAGGTGAGGCAGAAGATTTCTTTTTTTATGATGAAGAGGGACATCTATGCAAACATATTGATCCCCTAGGAGAATGCATAGAATTCCTCTATACGCAAACGACAAACTCTTTAGGGCAAACGATTGAACAAAAAACAATCCTAGATCCCCTCATGAATGCCCAAATAGAAATTTTTGATGCAAATGGGCGCATTGTCTCCATTGAAAAAAAGGATCCAGATCATCAGACCGTAGCAAAAGAAGACATTTTCTATGACAAAGCAGGCAATAAAGCGAAAAGACTCGTCACCATCTATGAAAAAAATCTTCCCTTACGTACTTATACAACCACCTGGGAATACAATGAGCGTGGATGGCCCATTCAAGAAATCGAGGAAGGAGAAAAATGCACAAATTTTGCCTATGATTCAAAGGGCCGACTTACCAAAAAAACATTGCCCTCAGGCACTATCCTTTATCACAAATATGATGGCCTTGATAGGCTTTTAGAACTAAAAAGCTCCGATGGTAGTTTTCACTATACTTACACATATGGGCAAGGCCCCCTTCCCACAAAAGCACATGATCATATCCAACACCTTACGTGGGAAAGAGCCTACAACGCCTTTGGAGAAATGATTGCAGAAACACGCCCTGATAAATCAAAGCTGTTTTGGCAATACGACACTCGTGGGCAATGCACAGAATGCATTTTACCTGATCATTCCTCTTTAGAGTACGATTATTCAGATCTGCATCTTTTTTCTGTGACCCGATATTCAGCAAATAGAAAATCCCAATATACACATACCTATTTGCAATTTGATGAAAATGGAAGAGTCTGTGAAGAAGAAGTAATAAACGACTTAGGAACAACCACAACAACACATGATCTCCTCGAAAGAATCGAAAATTATCAGACCCCTTGGCATAAAGCTTCAATTGAGTATGGCCCTTCAGGGCTTGTCACACGAATTGAAAATTCTCTATTCCAAATCAAAGAATATCAATACGATCCGCTGAATCAGCTCCTGCAAGAAGGCGATCAACAATACCAATTTGATTCCCTGGGAAATCCTCTGAATGCCCAAGTCAATCAATTCAATCAAATCATCTCAGCTCCAAATTGCAGTCTTTCTTACAATGATAATGGAAATCCAATTCGACAACACTCATCAGATCAAGCAATTGCTTATGAGTATGATGCTCTAAGCCGTTTGACCACCATCCACATTCCAAATGAAAAACACATTCGTTACACCTATGATCCTTTTTCTCGGCTTTACACAAAAGAAATCTATGAAAATCAAAACTCTTTCTTCGCAGAATATGATAGCTGGTCAAGAAAAGTCACCTACTTCCTCTATGACAAAGAAAAAGAAATTGGAGCCCTCAATGAAGAAAAGAAAATCATTCAGCTCAAGATTTTAGGACTTGGAATATTAGGGGACATTGGGGGAGCGATTGCAATAGAACTCAGTTCTGAGGTTTATGCACCCTTACATGATTTTAATGGCAATATCATTGCTCTCATCTCCTCAAACGGCGCTCTCTCAGAAAAGTGTGATATCGATGCATTTGGAAAAGCCGTTCTCTCTTCTCCTTCTATAAATCCATGGCGTTTTCATTCGAAGCGCTCAGAAGAACACCTCATTTTTTTTGGAGAGCGCTTTTACGATCCCAATCTTGGCCGTTGGCTCACTCCCGACCCAGCAGGTGCAATCGATAGCCCAAATCTCTACCTGTATGTCCAAAACAGCCCGCTTAATCGACTGGACCTTTTCGGCCTCTATTCTGAAAAATTTCACACAGAAATTTCGATCTCAGAAATTTTGGAAAATTCATCTCCTTATGTCCATTGCACAGCCTATTTTGAAGAAATACAAGCGGATTGGATTCTATTCAAAGATCAATTTCATAAGCTTCAATTTACTCCTGAAGAACTTCAAACAGGGAAAATAGATATCTTTCATCATTTCCAAGATTTTTTCTCTAAAGATGGAATGGGCATCGGAATCACAATATTTAAAAATGGAATCAAAAACACTTTTCATGATTTTGAGGAGTCATCTCTTTCAATTGCAGAAAAAACACCTGGAGAGGGGCTCAACATCTGCATGTACACCCCGACAAAAGGACTCATCCAAGACGTCAGCGCGACATCTGCTGAAAAAAACCGAAAAAAAGAAACCCCTGAAGTCATCATGACAAGGCAGGCAATGATTGCCATCTCCGAAACACTGAGTAAAATAAGCCCTAAATTGCTATGGTTACATATCAGTCATAGTCGAGCTGGTGCAATTGGAAATGCAGCCATCGCTGGGATGTCCGATGATGAACAGAAAGCAATTAGAAAAAAAATGCTTTGGCTTGGAATTGCTCCTGCAGAGCCATTAGCTAAACACAAAGCCATTGATGCAATTGATATTTATTCAAATAAGGATTACATTACGGGCCCCATGGGGGGGAAATACGAAAAAATGCAAGAAAATTTACCCGATAGTGAGAAAATTTATAATATAAAATTTGTGCCGTGTATTTCTAAATGGCATGAGATGTCGGGTTATTTTGCTGACCATGCTTTTATGGCCAGTACTCAGCAAAACTCCTTAAAGAAAGGTTTGGATTTTTATGATTTTCATTATAAATTTTATAAAGAAAAACGTTAAATTAGCTATCTTTTTATTATTTGTTATTTTACTTTCAGGAATTCAAGTGCATAAAAACACATCTGCAAAATCTATAAATTATGAAACATATGCTGATAAAGTTACCTATGATTTTATACAAGAAGTAACAGAGGAATTCGGCTATATCTGCGGGCTTTCTGGCGGCAGTATGCCAAATGATATAATGGGAATCAGTGTCGGTTTTGACGCTTTTAGGAAAGCAACCATTGATGAAGCTCGAGAATTAATAATTCTAATAACACAAAAATTTCTAAGAACAATTAATTCTTATGAAGAAATCCGACCTTACTTGAGAGATTATCCTTTTAATAGCGATAGAATTTATGTTTCCATATCTTTTAATAACAAAAAACATGAACCAGAAACTGAAAACAGCATTTCTCAAGTTACATGCACAAGAGATAAAATATACTATTCTATGGCAGCCCCCAAAACATATTCTTTATCAGAAATTGCTTCAGAATCCTATGAAGAAGCATTTGAAATTATACAAGGCAAAATAAATAACAATTTTGAATCTCTTGAAAAATTGCCAAGAAATCCTTTTTTTCAAAATGCTTCGAATGACTACTCCTCTGAATTAAAGATTCAATCCCAAACGACTCCTGAAATGGAAGAGGAAATCGTAAAAGCTTGTGCAAAGAAATCTACAGCCCCTCTTTCAGAAGCACTTGAAGAACTGATCCGTGGAATTTCTGATGAGACCTTTGATAAAGATTTTATTGAGAAAATTAAGCAAGCCGAAGCAAAAAAGCACACAGGAAAATATGAAGACTATTGGGACAACGGCAAACTCAAAATACGGGCCTATTTCAAAGATGGAAAAGTAGATGGCCACGTCCATGGATGGTTTCACAATGGGGAAGAAGCTTTTAAAGCGTTTTTTTACGAAAATACAAAAGTTGGCATCCACTTAGCTTTTTATCCATACAAAGACTATAACCCTTTTAGTTCGAAAATAGCTCGGCGCATTTCTTATAATTTCGTGGGGCAATTGGATCGGGAACAAGAATCTTCAGATTATGAGGAAAGGCTCAAAACCCTCATAAGGTATAAACATGGCGTTTTACATGGAGGTACGTGTGCCTACAACCAAGAGCGCAAATGCGTTAAGGATGAGTTTTATGAAGAAGGAAAATTCATCCCTGGAAAAACGACCGAAACCAAGAAATAAATCATTTTTCATCTATAGGAAAATATGTTTTTTGTTTTTTGTAATTTTGAAAATAAATCCCTATAAAAATTACAGCTATGCCTATACAACTAACTATAAGTGGAAAAGCTAGAGAAGTGGAAAAACATCTATAAAATAACTCAGATAAATACGTCATAATTCCTAACACTCCAAAAATTGTAAAAACTTTTCTACCAACGAATCCACCTACAAATAAAAGAACTATATTGAGCAAACAATAAATCGAGTTCTCCAATTCTGTATTATAGTTTATAAATGTTATTCCAAACCAAAACGCAATGGTTCCAAATAAATATCCCCAAAATGCAAAATCTCTCTTCTTTTTTAAATCAAGAATAAAGCTCAGTGTAATGATACATATTCCAAAAAATATAGAAATGACCGAATGAATAGAATCTAGCTGTGTATCCTTAATAAAAGAATTAAAGAAAAAAGGTACTATGTCTTCACTCATAAACAACATTGTTAAGTACAAAATAGATGTGAGAAAAGGTGATCGAAAAAAGTACAAAGTCATCAACGTGCACACAATGGTAATAATTTCCATTAAAAGCCAACCACTTTTAATCAATTTATAAAAACTGTCATAACTCCCAGGATAATGCCCAGGCCACCATCCCAACATATCCTGGAATGCATACATAGCCAATGGAACGAGTGATAAAGAAAGGAACAGGAAAATCCTGCCAATAACCTTCTTCTCTTTAATTTTCCAAAGATAAGCTCCTAAAGCATAGAAAATTGAACTATACCCTGAGGAAATTAGAAATAGAGCTTTTTTCCCATATAGAGAATAACTTTCCTTAAGAAACCAAACTAATGCAGAAAAAATAATTAGCCCACCCAAAAAGTAAATGGTATTAAAAATATTGAATTTCCACTTTTTTGATCTATTATCGCCCAATAAATTCCATAATTTTTCTACTTGCTGATTTGTATACCCAATTTCCTCTGCAGCATTGATCAGATCATCCTTAGTAAACATTTTTAATTCATTTTTCTTTGTAGCCATCAGTTACCAGATATATTGCATAATTCTCTACGAATAAAAATTCTAAATTCTAATTTAGAGCCTCCGGTTGGAGGATTCGAAAACGATTCTTTAAACGCTTTCGCCGATAGTAACTGAAATTTTTTCCTAGGGAGGTATTTGGAGAGCAGAGCAAGCTTTGAGAAGCTTGTGGCGGTCGAAAATGCCTTCATTAGGGGAAAAGATTGTTCCGTGACTACTCCCTTCACTAAAAAGTTTCTCAATTTAGTGGGGGCTTCCTGGGGCTTTCAACCCTGAGATTATAGCCCTAATCTCCGATTCGCACAACATAGTGACAAATTGCGCAATTCATCTCCACCTAAATTTTTAAAGCTTTGCAATAAAATTTTAGGTGGAGAATTCTTGCGTCAAGATGTTAAATCGGGGGAATGACTTTGTAGATACCCTCTTCTCGACTTTGTACAATTTTTCCCGTCGCTCTACTGGATAGACAGGCCCAATCTTTGTATTTTTGTTCTTGCCAATCGGCATTTGACGATTGGATTCGGCCAAAAATTCAAATTCAGGACCTGC
>JAAKFC010000050.1 GCA_011065225.1 Chlamydiota bacterium | reverse complement strand
GCTATCCTTCAAATTTTTCGTCTGCTCCTCGCTCCGTGTCCATGAACACTGCAGCTCGTCGCATCCAAAAAATTTGAGAAGCCTCCTTGTCAAATTCCCAATTCTTCAAACACAATGTGTATAGTGGCGTGAAAAAGAAGCAAATTCTAATTGAGCCCTCCTTGCTATCGGGAGATTTTGGAAAACTCGCTGATGAGGCCAAACGGGTCGAAGATGCCGGCGCGGATGCGCTCCATATCGATGTGATGGATGGCCATTTCGTGCCGAACTTGACCCTTGGTCCAAAAGCTGTTTCGGCTGTCAATCACGTCACTGATCTCTTTCTTGATATTCATATTATGATCTATAATCCTTTTGACTACGTCGAACGATTTGTCGAAGCAGGAGCTGATCGGATCACATTCCATGCGGAAGCGACAGAAGATGTGGAAGAAACCCTAGAATACATCCGCAAGTGCAATATCGAAGCTGGTCTTGCCTTTTGTCCTGAAACGACTCATGAAATGATTCCAAAATATCTTGGCAAATGCGATTTGATTTTGCTTATGACGGTACATCCTGGATTTGGCGGACAAGCTTTTATATCTCAGGTCCTGGAAAAAATTCGTTTCACAAGAGAAACAGTGGATCAGAATAAGGCAGATGTGCATATCCAAGTTGATGGCGGGATTGATGATAAAACGGCCAAAGATTGCATTGAAGCAGGAGCGAATGTTCTTGTCTCAGGGACTTATCTCTTTGGTGCTCCAGAAATGCGCCCACGCATCGAAATACTTCGGGGGCTTGGTTGATGAGACTATCCCACTATTTGAAAAACATGCTTTTTGAGTCTTTTTATCCATTTTTCTGCTTCACTTCTTGGCCTACTTTACCAAGTATGTCCTGTGAAATGAATCAAAAATCTGCAAAAAAATCCTTTGAAAAATCAAATTCTTTAAATAGCGGGATAGTCTCATGAAAAGAGTTGTTGTTATCGGAGGGGGAACCGGCAATTTTGCTGTCTTGCGTGGACTGAAGAAATTTCCGCTCGCGCTCAGTGCAATTGTCTCTATGGCCGATGATGGAGGAAGTACAGGGATATTGCGCGATGAACTGGGCGTTTTGCCTCCAGGGGATGTGCGTCAGTGTTTAGTCGCTCTTTCTGATTCCTCGGGGCTCATGCGAAGTCTTATGAATTACCGCTTTGAGAATGGAGGTCTCGGGGGACATAGTTTTGGCAATCTTCTTCTTTCTGCGCTCGAGAAAGTGACAGGCAGTTTTGAAAAAGCAGTCGAAGAAATGGGGCGAATCCTTGTCATCAAAGGAAAAGTCATTCCTGTTACGACGCATCAAGTGCGACTTAAAATGATCCTCAACAATCGAAAAGTTTTGGAAGGAGAAAAAGAGATCTATCTCTCTCAGGAAATCGATCAGGGATACCGCAGTATCTACCTCGAGCCCTTTCCTAAAGCCAATCCTCATGCTCTTGAAGAAATCAAAAATGCTGATTATATCGTTCTTGGACCAGGTGGGTTGCACACTTCGTTGATTCCTAATCTTTTGGTTGAAGGAGTGAGTGATGCTCTATTGCAGTCAAATGGGAAAAAGATATTTGTCGTCAATTTGATGAATCGCAAAGGGCAGACGACTGGCTTTAAGGTGAGTGATTACTTGAAAGAAATGGTGCAATTTATTGGCGAAGATATTTTTGATTCCATTTTGGTTAACAATCAAAGTCCTCCGAAAGCTCTGCTCGATGTTTATTCTGAAGAGGGAACACTTGTGGAAAATGATCTCGACGATGCACGAGTTATAGAAGCTCCTTTACTGGGAGATCTCAAAGAAGGTCCTCACAAAGACCTTATCAAAAGGAATTTGATCCGTCATGATCCTGATAAACTCGCTAAGGTGCTAATAAATTGCTGGTAATCTTTGATCTCGACGATACTTTGATCGAAACTTCAAAATGTTTAACAACACATTATTTGCATATAGCCTTTGTTGCTATGCAAAGTGCAGGGCTTGAAGTAGAAGAAAATGCTTTTGATGAACTTTTGTCTATCAATGAAAAGGAGCTTTCTTCACGCTATGCTCTCAAAAAATTCTATAACAATTATTCAGATCAAATTCGAATTTACGAGGCGGGCTTTGCTGCGTTAAAAACGCCATTGCCAGAGGAATTAAGCCTTGAAATCGTACCAGGGGCTCTGGAAGTCCTCGATGAGTTGCAAACTGCGCATACTTTGGCACTTGTGACAGCTGGAGACTCAAATCTGCAACGACAAAAATTGGAAAAAGCTGGTATTCAACCAGAGAGATTTAGTAAACTAGTTATTGGCAAAGGACTGAGTAAAAAATTGGATTACCAGAGAGTTCTTTCTGAGCTAAATGTCCATCCTCAGGAAGTTCTTGTGTGTGGAGATCGAGTGCCAATCGATTTAACGCCAGCAAAACAGCTCGGTCTTTGTACTGTTCATTTTCGTAATGGACGGGGACTCGTCCATGATGAGCCAAAAGCTGATGTGGATTTTACTATTCATACATTAAAACAACTGAATGAGGTATTTGCAAAGCATGAAAGCTAAAACCCCCCTGATCAGCAACCAAATGACACCGGGAATCATGATTTCTCTCGATAAAAAGATCTATCGAGTGGAGTCAGCCGTCAAGGTAACAGTGGCAAAAGGAACTCCCTTTATCAAAACCAAACTCAAAGATATGATGACAGATGCATTGATCGAAAAGAATTTCAAAGAGGGACAAGTAGTGCAAGAAGTGACCCTTGATGAGCGCCATTTGGAATTCTTATATCTCGAAGACAAAAATTATCTCTTTCTCGATATCGGAAATTTGGACAATATTCTTGTTTCCAAAAACATTATTGGAGATAAAGTCAATTATATCAAAGAGGGGGTCATGGTCAAAGCCATGTTCTATGGGGACACCATTTTTTCAGTTGAACTTCCCCAATTTCTCGAACTCATGATTGTAAAGACTGAGTCGAATGAAAATGTCGCTCAAATGGCCAACACGACAAAGGCTGCCTATTTAGAAACAGGGGCCAAGATTGAAGTACCGCTCTTCATTGAAACTGGAGATATTGTCAAAGTGGATACTTTTTCAAATGAATTCGTTCAAAGGGTGTAAATAACCATGGATTTAAAGCAAATCAAAGAATTGATTGCCATAATGGAAAAGGCGGGCCTGAGAAAAATGCGGATCAAGGAAGAGAAAGGGTTTGAAATTGAATTGGAACGCGAGTTAGAACATCCTCATCCAACACCGTCGCGCCATGAACTGCCCCATCATTTTGCTCCATCGGCTCCTCCGCATCGCCATCCACCTGAAGAAGAGAAAATGGAAGCAACAAAAGAGGGCGATTTTGTTTCATCACCAATGGTCGGCATCTTTTATTCTTCTTCTTCTCCTGATGATCCCGCATATGTAAAAGTAGGGGATGAAGTGGATGAGGAAACCGTAGTCTGCATCATTGAAGCAATGAAAGTGATGAATGAGGTCAAAGCGGGTAGGAAGGGAAAAATTGCAGAAATCCTAGTAAGCAATGCTGATCCTGTCGAATTTGGAACGCATCTTTATAGGATGTTATGAATAAAGTTCTCATTGCAAATCGTGGAGAAATTGCTGTTCGCATCATTCGGGCTTGTCACGATATGGGGATCGAGACAGTTGCCATTTATTCCAAAGCGGATGCAGAAGCTTTGCACGTCCTTCATGCCGATGAGGCCATTTGCATTGGAGATGCTCCATCGGCAAAATCCTATTTGAAAATTTCCAATATTCTTGCAGCCTGTGAGATTTCCGGTGCTGATGCCATTCACCCCGGATTTGGATTTTTGAGCGAAAATGCCAATTTTGCATCTATTTGCGACAGCTGTGGCATAAATTTCATCGGTCCCTCTCATGAGACGATTGTTCTTTTGGGCAATAAATCCGAAGCAAAAGTCATCGCAAAAAGTGTGAAATGTCCCGTGATCCTTGGCTCTGATGGTATTGTCGAGGATGCTAAGAAAGGACTGGAAATTGCGGAAAAACTCGGCTATCCCATCTTCATCAAAGCATCAGCTGGCGGTGGAGGGAAGGGAATCCGCATTGCGCATGACCCAGACGAATTTGTCCGCCAATTCGGCGCTGCGCGCACAGAAGCCGAAGTGAATTTTGGCAATCCCGACATCTATCTCGAGAAAATGATCATCAATCCTCGCCATATTGAAATTCAGGTGATTGGTGATAAACATGGAAACTATGTTTATCTTGGAGAGAGGGATTGTACTATCCAGCGCCGCCGGCAAAAACTCATTGAAGAAACCCCCAGTCCTATCTTGAATTCTGCTATGCGAAAAAAGATTGGTGAAGCAGCAGTGAGCATTGTAAAAGCTGCCAAATACTATTCTGTGGGGACTGTAGAATTTCTTCTCGATGCAAAGAAGAATTTCTACTTCATGGAAGTGAATACGCGCATCCAAGTTGAGCATACAATCACCGAAGAACTTACGGGAATCGATCTCATCCGCACGCAGATTCGTATTGCAAATGGCGAAAAACTTCCCTTCAAACAACGCGATATTTCCTTCAATGGACATGTGATCCAATGCCGCATCAATGCAGAAGACCCAGCCAAGAATTTTGCGCCATCACCTGGAACTTTAGAGTATTTCATTCCACCTGGTGGCCCTCATGTTCGTATAGATACTGCTTGCTATGCAGGTTACAAAATTCCACCTCATTATGACTCAATGATCGCCAAGTTGATCGTGCATGGCAAAGATCGCAGCGAGGCCATTCGCATTGCACAAAGGGCGCTAAGGGAATTTCACGTGGGTGGTGTGAAGACGACTATTCCTTTTCATCTTTATATGTTTGAGGATGAAAACTTCCTTAACAATGACTATACCATCAATTACATCGATCAGCGCATTCTCGATGGGTGCACATTCCTTCCGGAAGAAAAATAAAAATTCTGATTTCTGAAGAAGAAATCGCGAAGAAAGTGGTAAGTGTAGCTACTGATCTCAATATCCAATTCAAGGATAGAGAACTCATCATTGTGACCATTTTAAAAGGGGCCATCTGTTTTGTAGCTGATCTCATCCGCCATTTGGAATTTCCTTTTCAGCTGGAATTTGTTTCCGCTGCCAGTTATGGAATGCGTGGAACAAAGCCAGGGGAATTAAACCTTTCTGGTTTTGAAAAATTAGATCTCGAAGGAAAAGATATTCTTCTCGTTGATGACATTTATCCCCAAGCGCCGAAAAACACGGTCCTTTAGGGCCGTGATGTAAGGCGCGCGCCTAATTAGGCGCATTTTGCTGTTCAATATATTGCCTTACAATTGAAATAGGAGCGCCTCCACAAGACCCAGAAAAGTAGCTTGGCGACCATAAAGCACCTCCCCAAAGGTGCTTCATGATTGAAGGATAATTCTTTCTCCGAATCATCCTTGAAGATACTCCTTTTAAAGAATTTACTAATTTGGTGATGGAGATTTTAGGGGGATAATTCACAAGTAAATGTACATGATCTTTTTCTCCTTCGCACTCTACCAAAGTAGCACCAAAATCGTTGCAGACACTTTGAAAGATCTCTCTTAAATCAGAGAGAACGGGTTTTGTAAACACCCGTCTTCTATACTTGGTTACAAAGACCAAATGGACATGGAGAACAAAGACACAAGTCCTACCTCTTCTCAAATCATTTGACTTCAACATAGGCCAACTTTAAAATTGAAAAGATGTTGATCAAAAGAGCGTTTAAATTCAAGCTCAAACCAACCAGTTTTCAGAGGAAAACATTCTCTCGCTTTGCTGGAGCACGCCGTTTTATTTTTAACCTAGGGCTAGATCAACGACAAAAAGCATTTGAGACCACAGGCAAAAGCCCTACATATTTCGATCAAAATAAAGAACTCACAACCCTAAAACAAGAACCCAAAACCAGCTGGTTTAAAGAAATCCACAGCCAGGTCCTTCAACAAGGCCTCAAAGATTTAGACCGAGCTTTTCAGAACTTTTTTAGAAGAGTAAAAAAAGAGGAGAAGCCAGGTTTTCCTAAATTTAAGAAGAAAGGTATCAGAGAAAGCTTCCGCTATCCACAAGGCGTTACCATAGAGGGATCGCAGGTTTTCTTACCAAAAATAGGATGGGTAAAATTTCGCAAATCCAGAGAAATCCAAGGAACCCTCAAAGAGACAACCATCACCCAAGAAGGCTCAGATTGGCACATCAGCTTTTCCTGTGAGCGAAAAAAAACACCCCCTAAACCTGCGCCAATCGACGAGAACAAAGCAATTGGAATCGATGTAGGATTAAAGCATTTTGGAGTCACAGCATCTGGAAAACAGAATCATCAAAAAATCATAGAAAACCCCAGATTTTTAAAAAAACACCTCAATCATTTGCGCTATCTTTCAAGACAACTTTCTAAAAAAAATAAAAAAAGTCAAAATAGATTAAAAGCAAGAATCAGGCTATCAAAACTCCATGCACGGATTAAAAACCTAAGAAATGATTTTGTTCAACAACTCTCAACAAAAATGATCAAAACCCACGACATTTTTTGTATTGAGAGCTTGGATATCTCGAGTCTACTAAAAAAAAGCCCCAAAAGCCTTTCTAGGGCCATAGCAGATGTAGGCTGGAGATCCTTTCTGCATTGTTTAAAATACAAAGCAGAAGAAAGAGGAAAACACCTCATAGAGGCAGGCAAATACTTTGCAAGTAGTCAAATCTGCGCCAACTGTGGAAGTCGACAAAAGATGCCACTATTTGTACGCGAGTATGATTGTCAAAATTGCGGGATGAAGAGCGACCGTGATTACAACAGTGCCATCGTTCTAAAGGCCGCCGGAATGTCGGTCATAAAAGCCTGTGGAGCTGCCCTCGTTGGAGGGAGCGTTGAAGCAGGAATCTCTCGCCTTTAGGCGAGAGAGGTTCAAGATACGGGAAAAACACTTAGCACTGCCTTTCATGTGATTGAAACCAAACAACCGAAATCCCTTCAAACCCTTGTTTTACTTCGAAAAAAAGTCGATCACGTAGGAAATATTCTTCCCGATCGAGTTTGCTTTGACATTGGAGACCACTTTGTCATAGGCTATGGCCTAGACTATAAGGAACACTTCCGGGGGCTCAAAGAAATTTGCATAAATCCTTGAGTATATGTGATTAATAAACCTGTCTTGACCTTTGTATATAAATAGATGTACAATAAAAGGACGCCTCTATGAAAAAGAGAGATCTTGAGAAGCGGCTAAAGAAATTTGGATGGCAACTCAAAAGACATGGAGGAAATCACGATTACTGGACAAATGGGGAAATACATGAAGCCATCCCAAGACATAATGAAATTAAAGAAATTTTGGCAAGAAAAATATTAAAAATAGCAAAAGAAAATCCTCCTAAGAAATAAGGTATAAATTATGGAATTTGAAGGAAAAGTTTGGAAAGATGGTAAATTCTGGCTTGTAGAAGTGGCTTCTTTAAATCTAATGACGCAAGGAAAATCTAGAAAAAATGCATTAGAAATGATAAGAGATGCCGCCATTGGGCTCATTGAATGTTATTTTGAATCAGAAATGAAAAAGGGATTTGATGTTATATTATTCGATTACAAAAAAGATTCTTTTGGGATTACTTCAAATGATAACAAACTTCTTCTTGCGCTTTCTTTGCGAAGACAACGAGAAAAAAGTGGGTCAACGATAAGAGAAGCAGCTCGTCGTTTAGGTTCAAAATCTCCAAATGCCTATGCACAGTATGAAAAAGGAAGAATAAGAATCTCATTAGATCAATATGAAAAATTGATGCAAGCGGTAAATCCCAATCTCATAAGTATTTTAAGAGTAATTTAGGTTGTAAGTTTGCTTTGACATCGAAGACCACTTTGTCGTAGGCTATGCCTAAATTACAACACTTTCGAGGACTCAGAGCAAATAGAAAAATGAAGGGAATTATTTTGGCTGGGGGAAGAGGCTCTCGCCTCTATCCCATCACGAAAGCCACTTGTAAACAGCTCTTACCGATTTATGACAAGCCGATGATTTATTATCCCTTGTCGATTCTGATGATGGCCGAGATTCGAGACATTCTCCTCATCACAACGCCAGAAGATCAAGAGCGCTTCCAAAAGCTCTTAGGAGATGGGAGCCAATGGGGGATTTCTATTCAATACGATGTACAAAAACAGCCTGTAGGGATAGCCGATAGCTTTTGCATTGCTGAAAAATTTATCGGATTTGAGCCTGTTGCCCTCATCCTCGGAGATAATATTTTTTATGGGCATAATCTCTCTTCCATTCTCCAAAGGGCCAAACAATTGCATCAAGGGGCAATGATTTTTGGCTATGAAGTGCAGGATCCCCAGCGGTATGGAGTTCTTGCTTTTGATGAGGAGCAAAAGGTTGTTGATATCATCGAAAAGCCTGTTGATCCGCCCTCGCGTTATGCCGTTACCGGACTCTATTTCTATGATGCGGATGTTATTGAGATTGCAAAAGAGCTTACGCCCTCTGCGCGTGGAGAATATGAGATCACCGATGTCAATGTTGCCTATTTAAAGAAGAGCGCCCTTAACTGCCATCTTTTTGAGAGGGGCTTTGCCTGGCTCGATACAGGCACACCTGATGCCATGCAAAAAGCAGCTAACTATGTGCAGACCATCCAAGAGCGGCAAGGCATTAAAATTGGTTGTGTCGAAGAAATAGCCCACCAAATGGGTTTCATAGATGAAGAGCAACTCGAGAGACTTGCCTATAACCTTGCCCCATCAGAATATAGTAATTATCTTCTAGGAACCACTGGAATAACTCATTCACCAGCTCTTCGGCCGAAAAGCATCTGAAAAAAAGATTTTTCAATCTCCACTGCTACCTGATCTTTGATTTACCGCGACAGATTTAGGTGAGATTTTGAAGCTTTTTTTGAAGCAGATATCTTCAGATATCTGCGAAGAAAAAGATTCGAAAGATTGCCTGAAGCTGTTGAT